>NZ_JAJEQN010000016.1:0-68926 GCF_020687335.1 Anthropogastromicrobium aceti | reverse complement strand
TGAGAGGCAACCGGTCGGAAACCGTCAATACTTTTCGTGTCTCCGATTTCAATTCACGCCTCTACATGAGAGGCAACGGTTTCGGCCTCTGCATTTTCATCTGCAATAATCGTTATTTCAATTCACGCCTCTACATGAGAGGCAACAGTTGAAAGCTCTTCGATCTTTGGTCGGAAGAACTCATTTCAATTCACGCCTCTACATGAGAGGCAACGATAACGCAGCAAATGTGGCACTTCAGGCAAGAAACAAATTTCAATTCACGCCTCTACATGAGAGGCAACATACCGCACTGGTTGAAAAGGAAACAAAAGGAATTTCAATTCACGCCTCTACATGAGAGGCAACGGTTTCGGCCTCTGCATTTTCATCTGCAATAATCGTTATTTCAATTCACGCCTCTACATGAGAGGCAACGATAACGCAGCAAATGTGGCACTTCAGGCAAGAAACAAATTTCAATTCACGCCTCTACATGAGAGGCAACAGGTCATGGCGGCACCCATGGAGCTTGCGCGCGAATTTCAATTCACGCCTCTACATGAGAGGCAACCTGTTGGCCTGTAATCTGATAGGGACGCGATAGCGATTTCAATTCACGCCTCTACATGAGAGGCAACGGCATGGCAACCACCCTGAGCGGTGGCATTGTTGTATTTCAATTCACGCCTCTACATGAGAGGCAACCTGGGATGCACCAGCAGCGGTTGACGGCCTGGTTTTATTTCAATTCACGCCTCTACATGAGAGGCAACGGTGGTGTGAGTTTGAAAGCAGAGGAATTTGTAAAATTTCAATTCACGCCTCTACATGAGAGGCAACGATGCTTCGTTTATTCAATCCAGCCGCATAAGCCTATTTCAATTCACGCCTCTACATGAGAGGCAACAATCTGGCTTGCTGCATCCGCCCATGTTTTACGATTTCAATTCACGCCTCTACATGAGAGGCAACCAAGTACGCCAGCAAATCAACGGGCTTTTGTGTATTTCAATTCACGCCTCTACATGAGAGGCAACCGGTCGGAAACCGTCAATACTTTTCGTGTCTCCGATTTCAATTCACGCCTCTACATGAGAGGCAACTAATACTTTATAGGCATCTTTGCCAGTCCCTCTATTTCAATTCACGCCTCTACATGAGAGGCAACGAATGCACAATTTGTTGATTGCGTGCGCCAGATATTTCAATTCACGCCTCTACATGAGAGGCAACCGGCGCTGGCCGGGTATCTGTCTGTCTCGTCCATCAGATTTCAATTCACGCCTCTACATGAGAGGCAACGGTGTCAAGGTCTTCCTGGGACGTGTTGATGTAAAGATTTCAATTCACGCCTCTACATGAGAGGCAACAATTCTGGCGCCTGGGCGTCGATGTTTACCAGATCCAATTTCAATTCACGCCTCTACATGAGAGGCAACTGGAAAGGCGCTCCGGCGTATGTGTACCATTCTTCATTTCAATTCACGCCTCTACATGAGAGGCAACGGCCTTCCTTCGTCTTTACGATGGTAAAGGATCCATTTCAATTCACGCCTCTACATGAGAGGCAACGCGTTCAGGGCCTTATCGAATACTTCTGCATACTCATTTCAATTCACGCCTCTACATGAGAGGCAACTTCGATAACGACGCGCTTTCCGCCGGCGGCTCTATTTCAATTCACGCCTCTACATGAGAGGCAACAATGAAGTTCTTGTCTTCCTTGCGAACCATCGTATTTCAATTCACGCCTCTACATGAGAGGCAACTTATCAACATACACATTATAGCACACGGGAACACATTTCAATTCACGCCTCTACATGAGAGGCAACAAGGATAAGCGGAGAAGAAGCCGATGTTCGTCCTATTTCAATTCACGCCTCTACATGAGAGGCAACAACAAAAATGCACAATTTTTTCAATAAAATCGACACAATTTTCTACCAAACCTTGTTTTTTTATAGTAACTTCTCGGAAGGTAGTCTTTTTTTCAATTCCAGTTCAATATTTCTTATAAATTGTATATTTTTACCTGCGCCAATGTCTCACAAAAAAATGTATGAGAGTCATCAGCGCACACATTTTTAAAGCAATAATGGTTCACCAGCTTGAAGTACTGATGTTTTTCCCATTACTTCTATTTTGTTTTTATAACTGTTGCCAAGACGATAAATTCGAATTGAATCCACATCTGGCTCAATTATTTTTTCAAGTTCACATTTTAAAGTAGTCAGTTGAGCTGCATCTAATAAAACTTCAAACACTGAATTTTGTACACGCATTCCATAGCGTTCACATAACTGTGCCACTTTGCGCAAACGATGTTCTCCTTCTTTATTAGTCGTGTCAACGTCATATGTAACTACTAATAACACGTTAATAATCACCTCCAAACAAAAGGCGGATATTCATCCAAATCACCTCGCAAAACACGTGCAAATAACATGCATTGAGCATATGGTATCATACCAATCTGAATTTTCTCCTCCAGAAAAGGATGCAATATTTCTTCACTCTTTCGTTTTTGCCAGCTTGAAAGAAGTGTTCTCCTTCCTCGCTCATTCAAATATACAGCCTCTTCATTTTTATCGAAATCTTTCTGTGATAATTGTCCCTTGTTAAAAAGTGAAATTACAAAACGATCACACAATGGCGCTCTCAGTTCTTCCAGCATATCAAGTGCAAATGATGCCCGCCCTGGGCGCAATGTATGAAGATAACCTGCTGCTGGATCAAGCCCAACCGTTTCCATAGCTGATTGCATCTCTCGTGTTAATAGCATGTAAGTAAATGATAATGCTGCATTTACCTCATTACGAGGAGGTCTTCTGCTTCTTGTTTCAAAACAAAATCCGTTAGGATTATCCGCTATCATCTGATCGAATCGGGCAAAATAAACCGTTGCTGCTGCTCCCTCAACACCTCTTAACGAATCAATGTTCTCACACAAAGCTAATTTCTTTGCAGCTTCGTTTAATTGTGTAACACCCTTCTGTAAATTTTCTTTTCCAGATTCTGTTTTGCAAACTCTGGCTGCACGCATTAAAACCAGCTTACTGTTGCGAATTTTTGCATATAAAATCGTCTGAACAAACTTTCTGCAAAACTTCTCATCATTCATTTCTTCATATTGTTTTTTCCTTAACAAAACATTTCCACTCACAGGTCCGTAAAACCGTCCCATAAAATGTCCATGCTCGCTCAAAAATGTTACGCTGATTCCATGTTCTCCACAATATTGAATAAGTGGTGTCGAGACTGTCATCTTTCCAAAACAAACAATTGAATCAATCGTCAGTGCTGGAACTGCAAGCTTTTCCTCACCTCCCACTTGAACACAAACATTATCATTTCGGCAAAACAAATAGCTCTCTGGAGTTAACACATACAATGTATTCAATAGCTTCTTCACAGTGTCTCCTCCTCTATTTCTCCGCTTGCTTCGTTGCGCAAAGCTTCACAATATTTTCTTGCAGTTCTTTTTACTTTTGGCATACAAAGCTCCTTCAGTGAACATTTACGGCATTTTGCACTATACACAGCATCTGGAAGCAAAAGCTTTGTACGAATCTCATGCAGTTCATTTGCTAATTCTCGTGTCTGCTGACGAAGTGATTCGTCAAGAACTATTTCAAGCCTTCTATGTGACGATATAAAGAATAAGGCACCTTCGGGTATTTCAGTGTCAAACATTTCTTCCAAGCACATTGCCTGTGCACAAAGCTGAATTTTATATTCCTCTTCATCCCGGACAACTCCATGTTTGTATTCAATCGGATATAATTGTACTGGAAAATCAACTGTCGGGATATGACATCCATTTTCACTTTTATTTGCTTCAATGCAATCACATTTTCCCAACAGTTCCAATGAATCCGAGTAGACGGTAAACTCATACAATTTTACACAGTCCCCTCTTTTCTCAATTCTCTGTGTATGAACTCGCTCATGTTCCGCCCGCCCTTTTGCGGTATCACTGCTTTCTTCCCATACTCTTTCATTTAATAGCAGACCTGCTCGTCTCGGACAATAGCTAATCTGTGAAAGCCATGATAACGGCAGATATTCAGGCTCATCCATGAATAAACCAGCTTTCGTTTGCAGGTAGCTCATTCCAAACAATTGGACTAAACGCGTCCTCTTTAAATCCGATTTCAACACCTGCTGGCACCTTATTAAAATTGACAGTTGCATCATAGTCATGGTAACTGCGTGGAGATTCTACTTCTGGCTTTTTGGTTACCTTAACCAACTCAAATAGTTTATGAGCCGGTGCACATCCTAACTTTGCCTGACGAACACGCTGCACTTCATCCGTATCTGTTCCAACATGCTTAAAAATAATCAATGGAGAAACTACCGCCATCTCTCCCTTACTTGCACTATGATCATGCTCATACATGTTCATAATGGCCTCAAACAAGATATTCAAATCATTTTCATCAAAACCTGTCTCTGCTGCAAGATTCGCACTGATAAATCCACGAACCTCATATAATCCAAATGGAATTAATTGCTTGCGTCCCATGGTACGCAATTTATCTTCTGGTGTGTTTTTCTCAAGTTCTAAATACGCTTCCACGGTATCTTCTTTTACATTCTCAGTTACAGCCATACGGGTAATTGAAATATCCATTGGTAAAATCGGATCTAAACTTGTTCCAAATGTAATCTGAACTGGTCCGCGCACCTGTCCCGCATTTGGTCCAGTAGACATTACAGCGCCAAATGCACGAACATCATAAAATAGCTCACATGCCTTTTTACGTCCAGCATAAACACTGTTTTTATCCTTCGCGCCTTCCATTCCTGCTGCTCTCTTCGCCTCTGCAATATGGCGATTAATATTTGTTGCCTGCTGAATAATAAGATTCATACCAGGTTCTTCACCATGTGCCAGCTGAACATAATTACGAATACGACGTTTTGTTGCCACATCGGTAATGTATCCTTTCATCGTCTCTGGATCCATACGCGGTGTATTTCCCATATCCGGATCTCCATTGGGATTTGCATTCGTACATGCCACATAATACATAAATTCATAACGATTCTGAATAGCCATTTTTATTCCTCCTCAATTGTCTTTATTTCGCTCTGTTCTTTTTCCTTTTTTGCTGCTGCCGCTGCTCTTCGATCTGCATTTATTTTCGCGCACATTTGACGATATCCAATTGCAAAATAACTTTGCTGTTCAAGATCCAATGTTCTTGGTAGCTCATGCCCTTTCTCTTTTCCAAAAAAAGTAGATACCTGATTCAAACGTTCCTCATAAATTCTTACAAGACCTTCATTCTCTATCTTCTCCAAATGATGTTGTGACATTACTGCTAATCTCCCTAATACCATTGCCGGTGTTCGACTAGCAGATGCATAATAACGTTGTACAATACTTGCCTTTACATCCGGCATCGCTTTATGCTGTATATCCGCATAAACTGCCACTAACGCACCACAATGATACGCGGCATTTTCAAATTCTGGATCATAATAAGCCATTAACTTTACCTCCTCATTTTTCATACGTTTCCTACGCAGCAACCAAACCTTCAGCCACTGACAACAGATTCCGTTTGGCATATATGAAAATTTATTGTTTTCATCTGGGTCAAGCATTTCAGAACGAATAGTAGCTAACGCCTTTACTGCCACTTCATTCGGCAATGATGTTCCATTCATAATCGCCATTACAATAGAAGGTGCCAATCCTGCAAGTTCCTTCTTCATTCGCTCTAAAGGTTTTCTATCATTTTTCTGGCGTGCTAATAAACGGATCAAACGAACTGTCAATTTGCAAGGACGCATTACTTCAGTGCCTATATCATTGCACATTTTCAAATCATCTTCCCATTGAATCAAATTTTTCTGTAAGTCTGCATAGTTTCCATTTTCGTATCTACGCACCATAACACGTCCATTTGCCCCAGAAAGCAGCAGAATATGATATCGGCAGTTGAGTGGAACCTGTTTTCCACCATCCTGAATACTCTTGATCAAATCATCCGCATTTCTTTTTACCTGCTGCGCTTTCGCCCTCTGCTCTTCCTCGTATAACGCCTCCTGCATTTCCTCATCTAATGCTTCATCCTCATCTTCTTCATCAGCAAAATCGCTAAAATCTTCAGGATTAAAGACCAATGATATCGGATCTTCCGTTGGCTCAACTTGGCAATCATACCAATGTACAAATTTCATGCCTGCAAAAACAGGAGCTGTTGGGTTAAATTTTCTATCTTTATCTCGTTTGTACATAGCTATAGAACCAGCTAAAAGATCATCTAATGCTGCTTTTACCACTGCAAATGCTTCTTCTGAAACTGGTGCATTTGCTGCCTGTTTCAAGTTATATGAACAAAATGCACTCTTGTCAAAACAAATTAATGCATCACCGCGTGCGTGACCACCCACCAGCTGAAGTCCATTTACTGTTGGCACGGTTGCTAGGGGAACTGTTTGTTCCCCTGTAATAATACAGCGTGCAAAATCGGAACCATCTAATTTCGTAAACTGAAGTCGATACTGCTCCCACCAATGCTGTACAAGCGGATTTAAAACAATTGGTTGACCATCTATCTTAAAAGAAATACGATCTATACCTTTTATTTTCCGCTGATTTGCCTCTGCTTGTATTGCTCTAAGTGTCTGTTCATCCTCTAACACCTTAAGACATAATGAAAATTCCGGGACTTCTTCTGCTCCATCCGCAAGTGCCTTCTTAAAGAACTCATTTTTTGCTGAACGATCCTCTTCCTTTTCTGGTACAAATAAAATTACACTAGATTTTTCTGCCAAAACATTACACTTGTCTTTACCATTTGCTAAACTTCCAATATCCGGACATGGCTGCGTCTCATTTTCGCATTTTTCAACAGTTAGATACTCTCCATCTTTTGACAGCACTATATATCCTCGTATCTGCTTCTTAATCAATCCAGGAGGCAACGTAAGATGGTTATGAATTCCATAATCATATAATGCTTTTAGCATAGGCTACCTCCTTTCAATACTTCATCACTGTCATATGGAGGCACTTGAATCACACCATGCTCCATAACAGCATGATATAATGATACTTTTGGCTGTGTCTTCTTGTGAACGATGTAGTCATGTAAATCAAATACATCATATAACATCAGCCCCAAATCCATGCTATCTTCAATCGGCTTTCGAGTTAAATCACTCTCTTCAAAATAACATACAAATTCACGAAGCCCTAATGATGGCTGATAAAATGTTTTTCCAGAGCGGATCCGGCGTAAAGCTTGGCTATATAACTGTTCGATCGTTCCCGTATATGTTGGCTGAGGCTTAATCACTGCCACAATCCGATAACGTACATCTCGAAGCGCCTGAGTCATCCTCTGGGTTCGATCTTCGTCTGTATAAAGAATAGAGTCTTCCGCTTTTGATTTTACGTTAACAGTTGATTTTACCTCGTTTCGTTTAAAGCTGATGTAACGTATGGGATTTAATACTTCTATTCGTGTTATCTGCCAGTAGAACTCCACCGGTTTGCTGTAAATTGCAGAGAAGATTCCTCTTGCCGCTGACGGAGTTGGTACTGGCGAAGTCAGTCGTTCTACTTTTGCATATGATGGACAAAAGCATGCGAAATCCCCCCATACCTCCAATGCAATCTCACGTTCCATTTTTTCACCTCCATTTTTGTATGCATTCCCAATCATTATACTTTGCTTGTTTTTGGGAATGCCACCAAAATTATAATAAACTTGTTTCAATTCTCACCAAATTTCAAAGTAAACTATTTCAGTTTATTTTTTTGATGTTAAGTTAATTATAATTTAAAACCAATATTTTGTCAATCTCATCTACACATTTTTCAGACTAAATCATGTAATCCGTTGCCTCTACATCTCCCATCTTCAACCCCATTTTTTCATCATAATATTTTTCATGGCCCACGTTTAAAATATAATATCCACTTTCTAATTTTACTCTTGTTCCGTTTACTCTTTTCCAAAAGTACAATGGTTCTGCATGTTGTTCTACCCACTCTTTTTCAAAACAAGAAACTGTGATTGGTGCTACTTCACGCATAATTTCAGTTGTCAATCCTTTTTCTTCAAGTCTTAAACGAATATTGTTAAACAACTCTTTTTTTTCACTCCATGGAACAATCAGCTGTATACCTTGATTTGTAATCAACTGATACTCTTTCGCCACATCAGAATAATTTTTCTTATTTAATGCATCATTTAATGACGCTTTTCCCTTTTCTTTCTGAAACAACCTATTATAATAAGATTGGATCGTTTCTGGATTATCAAGATCCACTCCTAATTTTTCATTCTCTTTCCATAAATATCTTACTTCATTTGCAGCTTTTTCATAAAAAGCCCCTGGATACCCTCCATCCTCCATCACTTCAAATACAATTAACTTACCACCATCCGGCAAACTACCATTTCGATTGCAACGTCCTGCTGCTTGAATAATTGCCTCTAACGGTGCTAATGCACGATACATTACATTAAAATCAAGATCAACTCCAGCTTCTATACACTGCGTTGCCACTACTCTACATGGTTTTGGCGAATCTGGATTCAATCTATCTTTTATTTTATCTATAACTGCCGAACGATGTGCTGGACAAAGATCTGTTGTCAGCAAAAATACTTCTTCATCACTGTCACATCTATTTTTTAGTTCATTAAACAATTTTCTTGCATGACGTCTCAAATTTACAATCGTACATACACTTGTTTCCGATGCCATTTCATCTGCAATCTGTTCTAACGATGTTCTCCTGTTATTCAATCGCTCCCCATTTTTATAAAGTCTCCATTCAACATGAACACGACGCATCTGATCGTAGAGTTTTTTATTTTCAGGAATAACTTCTACGGGGTTCCATTCTATATCTGGCAACGCATCAAAACTTGGCTGTGTAGCAGTTGAAAATACCATCGAACAATTATATTTCTGACACAATGCTTTTACTGCTTTTGCAGTTGCCGATGCTAATTCAGCTGGCAGGCTCTGTGCTTCATCAAAAATCACCACACTATTTGCAATGCTATTCAGTTTTCTACAATCACCCGGCTTATCTGCAAACAAGCTCTCAAAAAACTTAACAGATGTTGTAATAATCATCGGCGCATCCCATCTTGAAGCAAGCTCTCTGATTTCCTTGGGCAAATTTTTCTGACTATGATCTACCAATATGTTTGGAACAATCTTGCAATATTCCTTTTCGCTCTGTTCTGCTAATGACAAAAATGGGAGTACGATAATAATTCTTCTCATTTTATTTTTTTGACAATGACGCAATGCAAAATGAAGCATTGCCAATGTTTTACCTACTCCAGTCGGTGCCGTTAATGTAAAAAGTCCAGGCTGCTTTTCCCCTGCATCACCACAAATATCAAATACCTGATTTCGGATTTTGTTTATTTTTGAATCCGCTTTCGAGCTTTTTCTAAGCTCTTCACAATGTTTATATAATACTTTTAATGCTTCTTCTGCATTTAATTGACTTCCACTATTCTTTTCCAGGTAATCAGGCTCTTTATCGCTTGCTGAAACACTATAATCAGCATCCACCAAGCACGAAAACAGCATTCGAGTATCTAACATATTTTCAACTTGATTCTCAAACTTCCTTTCTGGAAGCTTTGGGAAATGATATGTTGGGAAATCATTCTTAAAAGCATTTATTGCCTCTCGAAATTCTTCTGGTCCTCGCAAAGAAGGAATCTGCTTACTAGGGCAGGCGTCCATTTGAGGATCTTTTATTACCTCACAAAATTCTTCTTCCAACTCTTCCATAGAAATTAACCTATCATGATGTCCTTGTATTGATTCAATAATAGGTTCATATTTTTTCCTCACTGAACTACTATGAACTTTTTGCATCAAGTCTTTTTTCAAATACAATAGTGCCGCACTAGAAAAAGCATGGTCTACTCCCTTATTGACCCCTGAAAGCACACCTTGAAAGCGTTCCCCATATTTTCCTGTGTCATGAAAAAGTCCTGCAACTTTGGCTTCCTCTGGTCGTTTAATCTCCAAACCAAATTCATATGCCAAATCTGCAACTTTGGATAAATGTTCCTTATTTGTCACCCTCTTTTCTCCCGTTTTTGTATCAGACTTTGCATAATATATTTTCATATACGATTCCTTTCATCCTTTGATATTATTTTCACTTTTTTCAAATTGATTTTGCCATTCTGTTTTATACAATTTTATCATTACTTGCACTTTCAATCAATATATTTCATCATTTTCAACAAAAAAAGAAAGATATTACGTTCTTCTTTCACAAAGAATATAATATCTTTCTCTCCATTCTTATTTTAGATTTACCTCACCATACCGCTATTGCTGACATACTCCTCATTTAACTGGCGAAGCTCCTTCTCTCCATTTATATAAGGCTCATAAAATGCCTCTACGGAGCCACCACCCAGATTGTCGCAACCACTACAGAAATCACATGAACCGCCACACTGGTTTAACCCCTGTGCCACGATCTGAATACGTTCTTCTCGTGTTGTGTCCTTGATCAATATACTCTTAATCTCCATTGTCAATTACCTACTGCTGTCTGATATATACCTTTATCTGCTTTCTAATAAAAGGCAAGACCTCTTTACAGCACCCCCTGGCACTTCCAAAGCATAATCAAAAAGCGAATCGACGCTATTAATTGGAAAATAGCCACTACAATAAGTGCCAATGATCCAATTGCTGCGACGATAAATCCTAATATCGGAATAATTGAAAATACGAGCATCACAACACTGATCGCCAATGAAATAACCATACAAGTTACATACCAATTGCATACGCTGTGGCAATAATCTGCTACCTCATAAGATACTATACTTACACATTCCTCTGTTGCTGTGCAAATGTAGTAGGTTGCACCCAGTGTTGCAAGGCCATGGAGAATTGATATCGCTGTTCCCCATAATCCATCTCCACCGGCGAAGAGCCCAAGCACAATTCCGGCAATTGTAAACCAAAATGCATTGTTATAATTTTCACTTTGTTTTCTCAGATTTACAATTGCAATCAATTCCATGATTCCGCCAACAAGAGCTGCGATTACTCCCAGAATTGGAATTACTGCAAATAATGCCACAATATTTCCCCAGAACATTAATCCCAGTCCTGACTTTACCTTTTGTCTATCCATTCTTCTTCCTCCCTCAAGTGTTTTGTAGCCATTCTACTAATTACTGCTTTTTCACCCCTGCGGATAACACTCCTTACAGCACTGTGCCGCAAACTGAATATCACTGTGCGGTGTCTTAACTCCATTCTCCTCCTGGTAACTCTCATGTCCCAGTCCAAGAATGGTAATCATATCGCCCTCCTGTGCATGTTCAATCGCATAACGAATTGCTTCCTTGCGGTTCGGAATGACCAAATACGAAACAGGTTCTGCTTTTTCTTTCTGTGCCTTATCGATTCCAATTTTGATATCAGCAAAAATCTGATCAAATGTCTCATAGCGGTTGTGACCGGCAGTGACAATACTCAAATCGGCTAACAGTGCACTCGCCTCTCCCATCTCGTAGCGGCGATACTTGGAACGGTTTCCGTCAGCACCAAATACGCAGACAATACGCTTTGGATGATATTCACGAAGTGCTTCAAGATGATTTCTTGTGCTGTAACCATTATGGGCAAAATCGACACAGACTGCAAAATGACCATTATTGAACACAATATCAAAACGTCCGCGAATCCTTAAATGAGTTAATCCTTTATTGATGATATCAGTTGAAATTCCCATATCATGTGCAATGGCAACTGCTGCTGCCGCATTGTACATATTGAAATCGCCCGGCAGGTTGACCCGAATGTCTGCATCCAACGCACCACTCATCGTAAACTCGATTCCTGGAGCCTCAAGCACACCATTTTGGCTCTTCTTTAAATTGCCAATGCGATAATCGGCCTTTTCGCCTTCTCCATAATAGAATACCTGCTTTGTGCGACCATCAGAACCATCGCTTAAGGTTACATACTTCATAAAAGCATCCAGATGACGATCATCACAGTTTACATAAGCACGGCGGCTCTGGTTTAACAACATCGCCTTGCAATATAGATATTCCTCGAAATCCTTGTGCTCATTCGGTCCAATGTGATCACCTGTCTCAATGTTTGTCCATACTGCGTAAGCAAAGTCTACTGTTGCCACGCGTTTTTGCTTCATACCTTGTGATGAAACCTCTAAAACAACATGCGTGCAGCCAGCCTTTACCATCATTGCCAGATACATTTGAAGCTCCATTGGATCCGGAGTCGTATTATTTAATTCATAGCAGTCATACCCTGGCGTTTCGTTACAAGGTGCGCAGCTATATTTGTCAGATCCCCATACAGCATGATCGCATCCTGCAGGCATTATGGCACCGTTTGTACCTATTGTTCCAGTAAGATAACCAGCTGCACGCAAAATATCAGCCATCATATGAGTGCATGTTGTCTTGCCCTTTGATCCTGTAATTCCGATACAAACCACCTTTTCAGATGGATATCCATAAAAGGCTGCTGCAAGTGCTGCAACTATATCTCTTGTAGATGCGACCTGCACAACTGCTGTTTTACAATCAGCATCAAGTTCAACTGGCTTTTCAACAACAAGAAGTGCTGCTTTCTTTGCCAGTTCCCCTGCCATTGTATGTGTGTCAAAACGTGCGCCTGAGATACAGATAAAAGCATCTCCTTTTTGAAGCATACGGTTATCATGACAGATACCTGTTATTTCTTCTGAAAGATCTCCTTGCAATACTGTATAATCAATGCGCTGCAGTAATTCACTGATTTTCATAATCTTTACTCTAAGCCTCTCATATCCTCTATATTGTCTGTCAGCAACAATCCAAATCCGTGTTTCTTTCATATAAGTTTGAATAAATACTGACTTTTTTAATTAGTATTAGAAAAGAGGCATCTTCTTTTTTAGAAGATACCTCTTAAACTATACTATCAATCAATAAAAATTGCAAGTGATATTCATGAACTGTAACAAAGACCCTTTTATGCCTTCTTAGGTGTATGAACAACTTCTGCCTTCAAACCACCATCACCGACATCAATTTCAATAACATCCTGTGCGTGAACTTCTCCAGAAAGAATGATTCTTGCTGCAAGTGTCTCAACATTCTTCTGCAGGTAACGCTTCAGCGGTCTTGCACCATATACTGGATCATAACCATGCTCAACAATATACTGCTCTGCATCCTTTGTCAGAGAAATCGACAGCTCACGATCTTCAAGACGATTATTGACATCTGCTACCATTAGATGAATGATATTGCCAATATTGTCCTTTGTTAATGGCTTAAAGAGGATTATCTCATCAAGACGATTCAAAAACTCTGGACGGAAATGACCGCGAAGATCATTCATAACAGCTGACTCTGCCTCTGATCTGATATTGCCCTGCTCATCAATGCCATCAAGCAAATATGAGGATCCAATATTAGATGTCATGATCAAAATCGTATTCTTAAAGTCTACGGTACGACCCTGGGAATCAGTGATTCGACCATCATCAAGTACCTGAAGTAAGATGTTAAATACATCAGGATGAGCCTTTTCTACCTCATCAAACAAAACAACACTGTATGGTTTACGACGTACTGCCTCTGTCAGCTGACCGCCTTCATCGTATCCAACATATCCCGGAGGCGCTCCGATCAGACGAGATACAGAATGCTTCTCCATGTACTCCGACATATCAATACGAACCATGTTATTTTCATCATCGAACAGATTCTGAGCAAGCGCCTTTGCAAGCTCTGTCTTACCAACACCAGTTGGTCCAAGGAAAAGGAACGAACCAATCGGCTTTGAAGGATCCTTAATTCCTGCCTTAGAACGAAGAATCGCCTCTGTTACTTTCTCAACAGCCTCATCCTGACCAACGACTCTCTTATGAAGCTCATCAGCCAGATGAAGTGTCTTCTCGCGCTCACCCTCTGTAAGTCTGGCAACAGGAATACCTGTCCATTTTGAAATAATTTTACAGATTTCATCATCTGTAACAGCCTCATGAACAAGAGAAAGATCCTTTGACTTTACAGATTCTTCCTCTGCTGCCAGCTGTTTTTCAAGCTGTGGCAGCTTGCCATACTGTAACTCAGCTGCCTTGTTAAGATCATACTTCTGCTGTGCCTGAGCAATCTGCTGATGAACTTGCTCTATTTCCTCACGCAGCTTGCTTAAGTGATCTACTGACTTTTTCTCATTATCCCACTGCGCCTTCATGCCCGCAAACTCTTCACGCAAACTTGAAAGCTCCTGCTTGAGTGTCTCAAGACGCTCCTGTGACAAGTGATCAGTTTCCTTCTTTAATGCAGCCTCCTCAATTTCAAGCTGCATAATCTTACGACTTAGCTCATCCATTTCAGCCGGCATGGAATCCATCTCGGTCTTTACAAGCGCACATGCCTCATCGACAAGATCAATTGCCTTATCTGGAAGGAAACGATCTGAGATATAACGATTAGAGAGTGTTGCTGCTGTTACAAGCGCAGCATCGGTAATCTTTACACCATGATAAACCTCATAACGATCCTTCAGACCTCTCAGGATGGAAATAGTATCTTCTACCGTTGGCTCATCAACTAAAACTGGCTGAAAACGACGCTCTAGTGCTGGATCCTTTTCAATATATTTGCGATACTCATCAAGTGTTGTCGCACCAATACAATGAAGCTCACCTCTTGCAAGCATCGGCTTTAACATGTTGCCGGCATCCATTGCGCCATCAGTTTTACCTGCACCAACAATCAAATGAAGCTCATCTATGAAGAGGATAATCTTACCTTCGCTCTTTTTAACTTCATCAAGAACGGCTTTCAGACGCTCCTCAAATTCACCACGATACTTTGCACCAGCTACCAGCGCACCCATATCAAGTGAAAAGATCTTTTTATCCTTCAAACCTTCTGGAACATCACCGCGGACAATACGCTGTGCAAGACCCTCTACAACTGCAGTCTTACCAACACCCGGCTCACCAATTAAAACAGGGTTATTCTTTGTTTTACGTGAAAGAATACGTACAACATTTCTAATCTCGCTGTCTCGTCCGATTACTGGATCAAGCTTATGATCTCTTGCCTTATCAACAAGATCACTGCCATACTTGTTCAGTGTATCGTAAGTAGCTTCTGGATTGTCAGATGTCACTCTCTGATTTCCTCTAATCGTAGATAATACCTGAAGAAAACGTTCTCTGGTAATACCAAACTCGCGAAACAGTTCTTTTACAGCATTATTTGGATAACGAATCAATGCCAGGACAAGATGCTCAACGGAAACATATTCGTCTCCCATTGCCTTTGCTTCATCCTCTGCGCTTACAAGTACCTTATTCAGTGCATTGCTGACATAAAGCTGTCCGTTTCCACCAGACACCTTAACCTTTTTTTCAAGTGTCTGAACTGCTCTGTTTTCAAAATATTCAAGCTGAATATCCATCTTGGTGATCAGTTTTGCAAACAAACTATCTTCCTGATGTAACAGCGCAACGATCAGATGCTCCTGATCAATTTCCTGATTTCCATATTGATACGCAAGCTTTTCACAATCCTGAACTGCCTGCATTGATTTTTGTGTAAATTTATTAATATTCATAGCCCCTCCTTATCTGCCACTGCACGACATCACTTGGTATATTTTGTCTATGATGTCTTGAGAACAATCGCTTAGTGGCTGCGAGTTATGTGTGTTTCATTTGTTCTATAAGAAGTATAACATAATTTCAAAATCTGTCAAGCACTTTTTTATTTTTTTTGCAAAAAAATTCGCCCTATCAAAAAGATAAGACGAATTTTACTTTTATTTAATTTCCATAGATTGTTTGATGCAGACGATTGATTGTTGCCTCAAAATCTGGAACAAGCTCCTCACCTAAATTTGAATACAGACCATCATATGGTATACGATCCGTCTGAATGTCATAATTGATATAGGAAGGTGCGTTAGCAATCAAGGTTGTCAATGTTGCCGCATCAATATTGTGAGTAATAAGCGGAAGCATATTATTTACAACAGCGAGCAAAGTTGTTGCATCCAGAGATCTTGCTTTTTGCATCAGCTGTACAAGAATCTCTCTCTGTCTTGAAGTACGGCCATAATCAGAATGCTCATTTCCACGGCTTGTGTAACGGATTCTTGCAAATCCAACTGCCTGATTTCCATTCAGATGTGTAATTCCACCACCTGCAACATAGTAATCAGAAGCGTTTAATCCCTGAAGTCTGCACTGTTCATCCAGATACATATTGATATAACCAGCCTCCTGTGTTGAAACTTCCAGATCAACACCACCTACAAGATCTATGATATTAGCCATCGAACTAAAGTCAACTGAAGCATAATTATCAATATCAACTCGATAATTACTTTCGATTGTAGAAACAAGAAGCGGACCTCCGCCAATTGCATAGGCACTGTTTAGCTTTCTTATACCAACATTTGGAATGTTAGCATACAAATCTCGCATAAAGCTTGTCATATAAATTGTCTTTGTCTGCGAATTGATGGAAGCTAAGATCATGGAATCGGAATTTCCATACCATCCATCTCTAGTATCAGAACCAATCAGCAGGATATTATAAACATTGCCATCAGAAGCAATATCAATATTTTGACCTACATTTACTTCCTTAGCAAAAGCTGCTGCTGCCTCTGAATCCAGCGTCTCCATCTCAGTAAAACCTTCCACATCATCTTCATCTGCTGTTAACAAACCATAATTAATGGTAACTTCACTATCATCTACATAATTCGTTTTTCCAAGATAATGCTTTAATCCAAAATAAAATACACAAAGTCCCGCAAAAACAATAATCAACAATACAAGCACCACAATTAAAAGTGGTGTCTTGGCCGACTTCTTCTTTCCCTTGGCCATACCGGGTTCTCCTCTCTGTTTTCCAGACTCTAAAGCCCATCCTGTTACAGACAAACTCTTGTCCTAATTTGATTTATGGCTATTGTTTAACCACACAATCTTTAATAGTATAGCATATTTCAGACAAATTACCAGACCTTTTTTTACAAAATCTTTGCCTGAACTGACCTTTTGACCCTGATATCATTCTATCAAGATATGAAATCATGATTAGGGCATTCTTTATCATAAAACTGTTCCATTACACTGCTTATTGATGCCGTAATTTTCTCATCCATACAGCCTGTGTTTACTCCGTTTTGAATAGCACGCGAAAAAGCAGCTATCTCATAGCGAAGTCCTTCTCCATCCAGTTTATAAAAATAGCGTCTGTTCTGTGTAAAGTCCTCATAACGAACTTCAAAATAATCTGTTTTCCACCACGGTGACGGTACATAAATATATCCTTTTGTCCCTGTTATGATAAGCTCACCTTCTGACTTTACACCGATTCCTGTTTTAACAGATGCTGCTGCATTTGCGTACAAAAAATTTATCTTTGAAAAAAGATCTTGATCATTTTTTGTCTGATATGTCACCATATCACATTTTTTATAATCTGCTCCCAAAATTGAAAATACAGACAATAATCCAAATGGTCCCCATACTGCCATACTGCCAAAGCCACCCTTTTGGTAACCTACAGGCGGCGACGTCATCTGTGTACAGGTTGCTTCAACTGCCTTGATATTTCCAACCTCTCCACTCTTTGCCATAAGAACAAGACGGTTAAATGCCATAAAATATGCGGTTTTAATAGCTTCTAAGAAAACACAGCCTTTTTCTTTTGCAAGTCTTGTCAGAAAAAGTGCACCCTCTTTTTCTAGTGCCACTGGTGATTCGCAAAGAACATGTTTTTTTTGTTCTAATGCCTTTTGGCTGTACCAAGCCCGTTTATCCGGCGATGTTACCACATAGACTGCATCACTCTCATCAAGCAATTCCTGCAGTGTTTCATAAACTGTAAGGCTTCCTGCATACTTTTTTTCATGTAATAACAAACCATCTGACAATTGTTCTTGCTTTATTGGCGGCTGAAAAATCCCCGACAGCTCTACATTTCCTACATACCTGGATTCCTGAATAAATTTTTCAACCATCGGCTCATAGCCAATAATACCAAGACGTATACCACTATTTTCCTGACGAAGCTTTGTACTGGAAATATTAGCAGTGCGCGGAAGATAAACCACCTCACAATATTCCTTCAGGTAATCAAATTTGCCTTCCCAATCTGAACCAATTGCAAAAACATCAATATGATATCGACGAATATCATCTATTTTTTGACCAATGTACTCCTCTGGTATAACCTCATCTGCAAGTCCAGTATCTTTTACTGCCTGAATACGCTCCATTAGAGACTGCTGAACATTCAGTTTTCCTCTGCTGATATCAAAACTATCTGTTGTCACACCCACAATTAAATAGTCTCCCAGCGCCTTCGCACGTTTGAGCAGGTTTATATGGCCATAATGCAGCAGATCAAACGTACCATACGTAATGACTTTTTTCAAATCGTTCTCCTTGTACTCGTATTTTTCATTCAAGCGTCTGCTAAATCTATATTATGCTCTTTCATCAATCTCAAAAAATGCAGTCAGGAAACGTTCCATTGCATCTTTTGAACCAACTGAAATACGCAGATATTTTTTCAGCATTTCATTGCCATATGATTTTACTAAAATCTTTTTTTCTGTCTCTAATTTCTGCGCAACCTCGGTCGCCTGATGTTTTGGCGTCACGAAAATAAAATTTCCACGGCAGTCTCTTGTCTCGTATCCATGCTTTGTTAGTTCTGCAAGAGTATATGCCTTTCCCTCTTTTTCCGTTTCTATTAGCTGTTCAATCATCTCTGGATGATCTAAAATGCGTTCTGCAAACAATAGCGCAATCGCATTTGCATCAAATGTCAGCTTCGCATTTTTCACATAATGAATAATCTGAGGATTGCTGATTACAACGCCAAGACGACATGCAGCAATCGAAAACAACTTTGAAAATGTACGCAAAAGCACAACATTTTCTTCATTCAGTGCATATTTTAAGAAAGTATTTGGATAAAAATAATGATACGCTTCATCAATAATAACGATTGCACCGACTTTCTTTGTTTTTTCGATTACCTTTTCCAATTCATCTTCAGTGTAAACATTGCCGATCGGATTGTTTGGATTTAATAGCACTACAATTCTAGTATTTTCTGTAATGGCATCTAAAATTTTATCAATCGAAATCGTCATATCCGGCTCATATGCAACTGGAACATGATGAAGGCCAAGAATGCTGCAGTTTACCCAATACATTTCAAAGCTTGGTGCAACTGTGACAACATCTTTTCCTTTTTCACCAAATGTCTCTAACAGATAACGTATTCCCATATCAGAACCATTTACTGCTACTACATTTTCATATGATGCGCCAATATAGGCTGCATACTTATTCAAGAAGCGATCCGGCTCTGGATATATCGAAAGAAATTCTGGTGTAATCTCTTTTAATACGCTTTCTACAAATTCCTTTGGCAGTCCCTCCGGATTTTCATTCATATCATAGCGCAGATAATCATAACGGCCCTGCTGCGGAAAAACGCGATTTGTATTTTTAATATGTTCATCTACATAATACATAATTTGAAAACCATCCTCTCATAATGTAACAATTTTTTCTCTTGTTTTTATTGTACTACAGATAATCAAAACATACAATAAGAAAAATCATCATGAATCCCACCTTCTTTACATATCAGTTATTAAAAAGGTATCAGGTGTCCTTCCATGTTCAATTTTCAAAAAGGTATCTTTCATCCATGTTCTTTCAAAGCTCTTTTAATTTCTGCTGCTTTTTTGCTTCTTCTGCTTACCGCTTTTACACTTCCCGCCGCCGTAATGGTAAGCACTACACAAGGTTCACGAGAATTGCCAATTTATTGTGTTCAGACTGATCAAAAGAAAATTGCGCTTACATTTGACGCAGCCTGGGGCAATGAAGATACAGCTGATCTTTTGTCAATTCTGGCACGAAATCAAATTCATGCTACCTTTTTCTTAACAGGAAGCTGGGTAGATGCCTATCCTGATGATGTCAAGGCAATTGCTGCTGCCGGACACGATATAGGAAATCATTCACAGACACATCCAGAGATGAGCACACTTTCAAAAGAACAGATCCGCGATGAGTTAATGCAGGTACACAAAAATGTAAAGGAGCTGACTGGTCAAAATATGTGCTTTTTCAGACCACCTTACGGCGACTACAACAATCTTTTAATACAAACAGCAACAGAATGTGGATATCTTAGTATTCAGTGGGATATTGACAGCTTAGATTGGAAAGACTACGGTGTTCAATCTATCATTGATAGAACTGCGTTAAATCCTGAGCTTTCAAACGGATCCATCATTTTGATGCATAATGGTGCCAAATATACAAAAGATGCACTTGAAACTGTTATTTCAACACTTCAGTCAAAGGGTTATGAATTTGTAACGCTGTCTGAGCTTGTTTATAAAGATCATTTTCACATGGATGCTTCTGGCAAACAAATTCCTGATTAATTACATCTTTTTTCCACTTTTTTCAATAACTATGCTATACTGAAAACAAAATTTAAATGCTTCAGAAAAGGAGATTTTATGAGTACACTAACGAAATTAAAAGAAAACATTGAATCCGTGATCGTTGGAAAGGGAAAGGTGATCGATATGGTCATGACTTCCTTAATTGCCGGCGGTCATATTCTATTGGAGGACGTTCCTGGAACGGGCAAGACAGTTATGGCTAAGTCACTTGCCCGCTCTTTGGATGCCTCCTTTTCCCGTGTACAGTTTACACCAGATTTGCTGCCATCTGATGTAACTGGATTAAACTATTACAATCAGAAGCAGGGTGAGTTCGTATTTAAATCAGGCCCTGTTTTCTGCAATATTTTATTAGCAGACGAAATTAACCGCGCTACACCAAGAACACAATCTGCTCTTTTAGAGTGCATGGAAGAGCGTCAGGTTACTGTTGATGGAAAGACCAGACCTCTTCCTGCTCCTTTTATTGTTATCGCAACACAAAATCCTGTCGAGACAACTGGAACATTTCCTCTGCCTGAAGCACAACTTGACCGTTTCTTCATGAAGCTTTCTATGGGTCTTCCATCTAAAGAAGAGGAGCTTTCTATCCTGACACGTTTTGAACATGCCCAGCCGCTTGCTGAACTGTCTGCTGTATGCACTACTGAGGAAATTGTTGCAGCACAAAAGGATTATAAAAAAGTTTTTGTTCATCCGCTTCTTCTTGATTACATGACAGAACTTTCACAGCAAAGCAGACGTCATCCTTATGTAGTTACTGGAGTAAGCCCACGAGGAACACTTGCACTTTTGAACGCATCAAAGGCGTATGCCTTTTTACATGAACGAAGCTTTGTCGTTCCAGAAGATATCAAGGCAGTAGCAGTCTTTGTTCTCGCACACCGACTTGTCTTAAGCCGCGGCGTTGGCAGCCAGTCAACCGGTACTGAAATTATTGAAAAGCTACTGTCTGATGTTGCCGTTCCTACTGAAAACTGGGGAAAACACGAATAAGACTGAGGATTTGCCATGAAAATACTTCTTTTATTAGCCGCAGCAGGTCTTTTATACATATTGCAGGATTTGATCTACAAAACTTTTTGGGACAAAAATCTCTCTGTCTCAATCCACTTTCAAGACAAGGCGGTTCTAGAAGGCGAACAAGCCACACTGACAGAGGTTATTGAAAACAGAAAGCTTCTTCCGCTTGCCTACCTTAACGTTAAGTTTCAGGTCAGCCGCAATCTTGTATTTCAAAATATGGAAAATACAAGTGTTTCTGATTTCAACTATAAAAACGATGTTTTTTCTGTTTTGTTTCACCAGAGAATACGAAGAACGCTTGTCTTCTCCTGTCAAAAGCGCGGATACTATGAGATTACACAATCTGATATCATCTCATCCAATCTACTTATGACAAGTGAATATATCAGCACATTGAATCAAAATACCTATTTATATGTTTATCCTAGATATCTAAATATTGATTGTCTTGACGTACCGTTTCGAAAAATGATAGGAACCATGACTAGCCGCCAATTTTTATATGAGGATCCTTTTGAGTTTCGCGGCATACGGGATTACACATCTACTGACCCGATGAATAGCGTAAACTGGACTGCCAGTGCACGAACTGGTGAGCTTATGGTTAATGTTCACGACTCTACATCTTCTCAGGAAGCCATTATTATTTTAAATCTGGAAACAGAAACTGTATGGGTATACGAACAGCTTCACGAAATTGCAATCCGGCTTGCCGCATCAATCAGCTACTACTTCCTTAATACTGGTGTTCCCACCAGAATGATATGCAACGGAAGTGACTGTATTACCGATCAGGTTGCTGTAATTCCTACAGGAAGCGGCCTTCGTCATGTGAATGCTATTGCTGAGGTTCTTGCAAGAATCGATCTTACACGAACAGTTGTATCCTGTACAGACCAACTGCATGAACTCACAAATAAAATGGCAAACTCGACTTCTGCTCCGCTTTATATCATGATCTCTAACTCAATGAGCAATTCCCTGCAGGATGCATTTGAACAGCTGATCAAAACTGGCAGCAGTGCTATGTGGATTGCACCTCTCTACGAGGACATGGAGCTTCGCGTACGGAAAGTGCCAAATATGGAAATTATACGATGGGAGGTAAACAAATATGAGAATTAAGCTTCAGGCTCTGACAGAGCATATCCATGGATTTTTGTTAATTCTTGGAATTACTGCATTTCTCTCCTGTCTTATTTTTCCTTCTCATTATTTATTCTACTTTTTTCACAGTTTTCTTTTGCTGATTCCATTTGCAGTTACTGCTTATGGCCAGGAAAAAATCAAGCATTTTGTCAGCTATTTCATTATTGGTATTGCATGTGCCATTTTGCTGTTTTTTATTGGAAGCAACTTTTGGGAGAAGCTGTACTTTTTGATTCTTTCAGTAGCTATCATGCTAATCCGTATTCCTTCCCGTCTTCAAAAAACAGACGACTATGAAATTGTGGATGAAAACGTAATTGAATCAGGTGGTCTTTTTGATTCGCCAAGTGCCGGCTTTTTAGGGTATTTTGTTCTTCTCTTTTTTATCGCCTTGCTGCTAAAACGAAATGATCTTCAAACAATACTCTACTGGATTACATTTGCCTGGCTGACTGATTTTCTTGTATACACGAATCTAAAAAGCCTTAATCGCTATCTTTACAGCAGACGCAATATAGCAAACCTTCCTGGCAAACAGATTATTTCTACGAACCGTGCACTCATGATTGCCTTTTCAATACTGGCTCTTGTGGTCATGCTTGTTGTTCCACTTCTTCCACTAGATCATATTGTTTATTCCATCGGCATCGCTATACGTGATTTTTTGCGATGGATTTTCTCTCATTTCTCCAGTGAAGAACAGACAGTCATAGAAACAGCAGCTGAGTCACTTGCCACCTCTGGACAATCTGCTATGTTTGGCGATGTTAAACCTACACCTGCCTGGCTTAAAATGCTTTATGATATTTTATTTGCTGCCATTTTATTTGTTGTCAGTGCAGGTGCGCTTGTAGGAATTGGCTATACAATACTGATGCTTGTACATCGTTTCTACAAGCCATCTGCAGTAACTGGCGATATACAGGAATTTATTAATGAAGAAACAGAATCTACTTTTCTTCAGGATTCTGAAAAAAAAGAACGTGATTCTCTTTTTTCTATGCTGTTTAATCCGAATACCACTATTCGAAAAAAATTTAAAAAGCAGATTCAGCAGGGAAGCCATTTAAACAAAAAGGCTGGCAATTTCATTCCTGTATCACTGACTCCTCTGGAGCTTGAACAGTATGCAAAACTGCCAGATGATGAGCGCACACATCTTCTGCATGCCCTTTATGAAAAAGCGCGATATTCAAAAGAGGGCTGCACAAAAGAAGATGTTGCTTCATTTAAGAAATCATAACAATATAGTGAAAAGCATAGATAAAACGTCAGGAGCTATTGTATTTCCAATTGCTTCCTGACGTTTTATATTGCTAATATTTTATTGTTGCTCCAGATTACATACCAATACACTCTTTAATGTATGAAAGAAATGTTTTTACAATAATAACAAACCAATTCAATTCAATCTGCTGTTTATCTGATTGCACTGGTAGTGTTGCATCTGCCTCTGATGGCATTTCTGATTGTAGTGGCATTTTTACTTCTGGTTCTGACTGTGCCGTAAAAACTGTCGGCTGTGCATGATCCTCTTCAACCATAATTGCCTTCTCTTCCAATATCGCTGCTGCCTTCTGATTATCTACATCTGGTTCTACAAGAACAGATGCATATGTCTTTCCACTATCGTTATTCAAATCATGGCTCCAATTCAACACACCATTTTCTACATAATAACACTCTCCATTATACTGACATGGACCAGTATAATTCCAGTTTATCTGACCATTCTTAATGTAATACCAGACTTTGCTGTGGAAACACAATCCGGTGTAAGACCAATCTAATAAACCATTTTTTATATAATACCAAACACCATCATGTAAGCACAATCCAGTATATAACCAGTCAACAACACCTGATCTCACATAATACCAACTGCCTTCGTAGTAGGTCAATCCTGTATAACTCCAGTTCACCTCTGCTCGCTCTACATAATACCAGCTTCCACCATTGCTTACAAGTCCTATATAATTTTCCCCTAACGCTCCATTCTGATAATACTTCCATTTTCCATCACGAAGAAGCAAACCTGTATAGCCATTTTGTGTATTCTGGTCAAGTGGCACATACGTTCCTTCCAGAGCAAAATCTCCATCCGCATCATATACATAAACATGTGTAATATAAGTTCCATATTCATTTTTATGATCTGACGTACGGATATAACATGTTGCAGTATTCTGTGAAACGCTTGCCTGATGCCAAACTAAATCATCCTGACCATTTGCCTCTGTCCATGTCGGCAACAGCACTTTCGATATTCCTCTTGAAGCCTCAATCTGAGCTGTTACACGATATCCAGTACTGCTCACTTCTGATACTGTAATCTTAACAATTTTTGGCATTTTAGAAGGTGTATTCGTAATAACACGATACATACTAAACTGTCCTGCATAATCCCATATGTATACATCATTAATATATGGGCCTCCCTTTTTATCTTTCGCTGGAAGGTCAATATATCCTGACATTGTGGATGAATTATAATTTATATCTCTCCAAACAAGATCATCCTGACCATTTTCTGCTGTCCATGTTGCAACACGAATCGCATTTACGCCAAAAAATGTACTGTACTGGAACGAAATTCGATAATTATCGGCACTTGTCTGTGTACATGAAGCTGTAATTTTTGGCTTTCCACTCACTCTCTCCAAATCCTCTGGAATTTGAACATCAAGTGTTCTCGTTACGCAATTTCCTGCTTTATCATACAAATAAATAACAGAATGATACGTTCCACTTTTATTTTGATGAGCAGAAGTCATTACGTATGACATTACACTTGACCCATTGACCGTCATATTCGTTGTCACAGCAGCGCCTAAACCAAGTTTGTCTGTCCATGTTTTCATCTCTGCCTTTGACACACCAAGCGGACAATCAAAATTTGCATTCACCTGATATCCCAAAGCACTAACTTCCGTTACAGATGCTGATGTAATCTTGGGAACTGGTGTAGGAACAGATGCTGTTAATGCATACAGCTTTTTTGTTCCCCTATTATCAGTAACATACGCATGACAATTATATTCACCTCTATAATTTCCATGATTTGAAATATTTACGCGAACACTTGCCCGTCCATTTACAAACTGAAGCGGATACCAGATAAGAGTCTTTGCCTGTCCTGCGGTACTGCTCCATACTGCTACAGAAGAATTTCCAGAAAGACCATAATCACTGGCAGCTTCTACTGTAAGTGTAAATCCATTATAAGAAATATCTGTTGTATAAACATTGTAAATAACAAGTGCCTCTGCCGCACCCTTCACAGTAACACTAACTAGCACTGGCTTTGAAGCTACATTGTCCGTATCATATGCCACAATTCGAACACCATATGCACCTGTTCTCCACCCAAACTCAGAAATTGAGAAACTGCATTGAGAATATCCACCAGAAATGCTTCCCCGCTTTGTAACTGTTTTCTCTGTGCTGAATGCAATATTCCATGCACTATATTCTACTCTTGCAACCGGCTTTGTTCCGCTCACCTTGCAGTATGCTGTAAATGCATCTTGAGTTACTCCTGTGTATCCCGATTCTGTAATTGTAAGTGATGGTGCTGATGTTGTACTTATACCACTGCTTTGGCATACATTCTGAATTGTAAAGCTTCCATTCTGCCATTTTTCAGTTCCATCCTGCTGCACCCAAATCTGAATCTTAGAAACATTGCTTTTTCCCTTCCAGTTTCCAAGATCAGCATATATCATCTGATTTACATTCTTTTTCAGTGCAAGCTCCGTTTCAAGCGTGTCCTGACCGCTTGTAAAACGCATGCGCACTCTCAAATTTTGATTATCTCCAGCCGTTCCTGAAATATTAAAACAAAAATAACGCTGTGAAGAAAAATCAACATTTCCTGCGCGTGCAATTCCTGCATATGTGAATGGACTGTTTGCTCCTGCATTTACGGCAATCTTCTGGCTGTCTGCACTGCAGGAAGTTAATCCATACTCACCATACCAGCCATTCATAAGAGTCGTTCCAACATTACATGACGCGGCATATCCGCCGGTACCTAAATCTGCACTCCTGTTTTTTGACGCCATTACAGAACCATATACAGATGAAAATGACGGCAATCCAACAAGCGATGCAAGTGAATCTGTATACGCAAATGATTGATTTGTATCAATATATTTCCATACCGTCCACGCAGGCTTCTTTGCAAATGTACACAATGCCTTATTTTCATCATTATACCAAAGGCCCTGATGTATTCCCGCATCTGCCTCCGGCTTCGCATCTACTTCTCTCATTGCAATAAATGCATCAATATAAGGGTTAGCTTCAGTCACATAATACGCATAAGCAAGTGCCGCTGCCTGCTTCCACTCTACATTTCCCTGGTTAAACGAATGTGATGTATATCCCTGCTCAGACAATATCACATGCTTTACGGAGCCATCTGGATTTCGCAATCCATTTTTACACAAATATCCAGTTAAAACTGAAATATTCTCCATTGAAATAAAAATCGCATTTTCATTAAAGGTTGCATTATCATTCCACCACTCTGCCTCCGTAAGTGGATTTCCATATGGATGGAATGCTACTCCCCACTCAATATCACCCTCTGCCTTCATATAGGTGTTTACATAGTCAATTAGCTCTTTTCCATCATAACGTGTTCCTCCAGACACACCATGCCAATACATGTCTAACGACATAAAAACTCGCGCATGTGCACAGCTGCTTTTCACTGCCTGGCTTGTAATTCTCATCATATTGGTATAAATATATGCATAATCCGGCGCAGACTGGTGACCTGTGTAATTCCACGAAGTATCTGCATTAACTTCATTTCCAACTGTCCAGCTTGCAATATGTCCATATGCATGATCACTTCTGCCATATCGCTCACCGAGAAAATGAAGCGCTGCTGAAATGCATTCAATTCCTTCCTTTGAGACAACGTTCCATCCATGATATGCACCAATTGATGCATTTGCACCAGGATAGCCAAAGCTATGTGGATTTTGATCTGGCTGCCATAATAAAATCGCATTCACAATAATATTATTTCGGTCGTACATAAGAAGTGTTTGGTCTAACTTGGCAATACAATTTGATGAATACTGATATGTTTTCCCATTATATGTATAAGAATATCCGCTGCCATTAATTAGCTCATTCATTACAATATTTACATTTGTATAACTAAGGCCTAATTCTTCAATATCTGTTCCAAAAGCAATATCTGTGAGAAGCCCTTTTTTGCTTCTTGCCTGCGGATATGATGACTGATTTTCTGCCAATGCTTCTGGATTTGTAATAAAGCATCCATCACTCAATGCCTGATACGTACCATCCCTAAATTTCATTCCAACAAAAAATTTAGAATACAACTTTGACTGTGCTGTATTATTATTCAGCGGAACAGAAAATTCAAACGTATCTTCTTTTTTCACATCTGCAATCGGACTGCCTGTAATATCTTTTTGATACATCGGCTCCTCAAACAGATACAATTTCTCATCTGCTGTCTTAAACTTATGGTTAAGCTTTCCCTTGACAATGACTTGACTTCCCTCTATCCGACATGATAAAATTTGAATAATCTGAGTCACATCTCCAAGATCTAAAAAGTCAATTCCATATTCAAACTCGGTAGTTTCCTCTTCTATTTCCTCAGTTGACTCTTCTTCTGTTAACTCTTCTGTTAACTCTTCTGTCATTTCTTCCGATGATACTTCCTCAGAAGATTCTTCTGCAAATATATTTTCTCCAGATGATTCTTCAGGAGATTCTTCTACTGTCGTTTCAATAGCTGTTTCAGTTATTGTTTCACTTACATCTTCTCCCACTGTTGTTTCTTCATGTTCAGAAGCTGTTTCTATCGTTGACTCAGTCTCTAACGATGTACTTTCCGGTTGTGTACCTTCTGGCTGTATACTTTCCGGTTGTGTACTCTCTGACTGTGTACTCTCTGGCTGTATGCTTTCCGACTGTGGACTTTCTGTTATTGCTGCCGAAGTTTCCAGCTGTAAACTAGACTCAGTCTGCACTTCATTTTTTTCCTGCGTCTGGTTCTCCTTTTGATACAAACTGTTGTCAGTTGTGCTAATTTCTTCTGCTGCCTGTATCGTTGTTACACTAGTAAAGCTTCCCGCTACTGCAAGTGAAACAGCCATAAGAAGTGCACTTATTCTTGTTTTTAACTGCTGCCTTCTCATTTATTCCTCCCATTTTTTTAAAAGAATAGGCAGGTTCCTACCTGCCCATTCAATTATACTAGTTTTATTCTGTTATGTGCAGACAAATTTTGCTGTCTGCAATACCAATTTTGCTGTTTTGAGGTTCATCACAGCAAACTTCCCAGCGAATAACATTAATATTCTCCAAGATACCTTGATGGTTAGAATGTTCTACTGTTTTGATTTTAAATTCACCCTTACGTCCCTCTGCATGTAAAATAACACAATGCTTTTCTCCGCGAATTACAACACTATCATTTTCAACACTTACAGGCAGTCTTGTAATCAAATTTTCATAAACTGTCACGCCAAGTCTGCACTGAATATAATCGCATACAGTAAGATCTCCCGTATTTTCATCTAGCCAAATCTCACGGTATACCTTCTGTGCTTCAATTCCATATGCCTTTGCAAATGAAAACAAAATATTACGATCTTTCGTTAATTCAAATCTGTCGGCACAATATTCCTTTCCTGCCTTTTGATCAACATCTCCAATGATCGGAATATTGTGGCTTTCGCCTCTATTACAGAAAATCTCATAACGCTTTTCAGAAAAATAATCCTTTGTGTATTCTCCAGCGCCTAAATCATCCAAAAAAGCTTCTCCGTCTACCAGGTAATGAAAACTTCCAACATCATTATGATTATGTGGTTCACCATTATTTCCACCCTTTGCAATAACAGCTGTTTGTTTTGCACCTCTTAAAATACACCACTGCGCATCCTGTAAAACACAAGCACCGCTTTGTTCTAACGGCTTTGGTTCTTCTGCCTTTTTATTCTGTACATCGTCTAAATAGCGATGCGTCCAATACCAGCTCCAGTAAATTCCAACCCATCTCCAACAGCTGTCTCCATCCAGCTTTTGTACATATGATGTATCTGGAAAACGAATATCACTGTACTGATCTGCCAGACAGCATGTAAGTCCCATCGGATATGTTCCTCTTGAATCACCATCTGAAAAGCTGACAGTACGACCACCGGCAAAATAACACTTTTGCTGAAAATGTACAATCGCATTTACTTTTTCAGATGCCATCAGATCCTTTGATGGATCATATTCTCTTTGTGCTAATGCAAACAATGTAAAATATGTAAAGCCATATACCCAGTAACCAAGTCCCTCCTGACACGCGCCATCCATGCCAAAACCTTCTAAATAATAATGTTCCAGTGCATAATTAAGTCGTTCTAACAGTTTTTTCTTTTCTGTTCCTTCCTCCATAAGAAGAAGAGCTGCACTTCCCACATTACCACAACAAACAGCATTCCAATTATTCGTTGCCTGTTCCCAGCTTGCATATGGCACCTTCGACTCTATAAATGGCTTAAGAATACGAGCCTTCACTTCATTTTGCGCAAGCGTAATCACATCTTCTGAAAGCTCATCCTTTAAAAGAGTTGTAATATGTGCAAGTGTCTGACCTGTTTCACTTGCAAAAAGATCGATTACACCTCTCCAATTTGGATTTTCCTTTCTTCTAACGTGTGCCGGAAGTGCCCAGCACTCTTCTGCGCATATTTCCCGTATTACTTCTTCTAGCTTTTGAATATCTTCTTTTTCATGCCAGATCACACTTGCAAGACCAAGCACTGATAAGAATTTTCTTCTTCCAAAGTAAACAGCCTCATATCGCATACGGTTTCCATTTGTTTCAAATTCGCTAAAAAGCTCCTCTGTTAGCTGTGGCATGCTTTCATTTCTTAACTGGTCTGCCAGTTTTCTAACTTCACTTTCATATAGTGCCACATATTCCTTTATCTGATTTTGCATCTCCATATTAATTTATCTCCTTTCATCCCTTTTGTTTGATGCATGTAACTTTTTCTGATTTTTTACAGATTTTCGCCATTTTTACCGAAATATCTGTTAAGATTATACCTCTTTTTCTCGAATCTGTATAGTATTTTTTTACTGGAATTCAGGTTACAGTTCATATTACGCGTGAACTGTAACGACTTCAGAAAATCTGCGTCTGAAGATTTTTAAAAACACCATACAAATCAAGCGTTCCAAAGCCCCATTCCCTATTGGGATATGTTCTCGATGAATCTCTTTTTGCACCTCTGATAAAATACGTTCTTACATCTGTACTACTAAAATAGCGAATCCCGCTTTCTCTTGTCCACTGGCAAAATAATGCCGCTGCTCCCGCCATATGTGCTGCTGCAACACTTGAACCACTTCTTTGTACACGACGGAGTTCATTTCCCACACCTGATAACGACGATGTAAAACCTTCAATTCCAACGCCAGGCGCCGCCAAATCTGGACAAATCCGGCCATCTGTAGTATAGCCACGCCCTGAATATAGGTAAATACTATTATTTTGATGATTGTAATTGCTGACTGAAATCACATTTGCTGCATCAGACGGCGAAGTAAGCGTTATAAATTCTGAAGGACGAAGGAATACAGTATCCTGCCTCAAAAATGATTCTATCGGAAGCCACATATGATAACGACCTGTTATAAAAAGATCATTATATACACGTACTGTCCAGACACCTGGTGTAATATTGATAAAGCGAAGCAGTGCAAGAAACTCACCTGTTCCCGTAACAGAAAGTCTATACGAAAGCTCCACTCTTGTCTGTGTCAGTGCAAAATTTAAAATTTCAATGCGCCCTGGCCTCACATATATTCTTGGAATTACTTCTCCATTCGGAGAACGTATCGCGACTGAATATGTTTCTGGTTCATTTGCCCACAATTCAAGAAAGAAGCCATTCTCTCCCTCTGCAACGCGAATCTCTACATCCTCATATCCGCTTTCTGATGAAATTTGTCCTTCAAAATGATGACCTCTTGCTGTCTCATTTCCTGTTCCTGCCACAATTGTGATGCCCACAGAACTTCCAAGTCCTTCAAGCATTCTTGCAAGCGGCAAGCCACCTCGATGAGATCCAGCATTCGTTCCCAGTCCCAGACAAATCACAAGTGGCTGTTGACGCTTCTTTGCTAACGATACAAGATAAAGAACACCTGCCATGATATCATTTTCCTGATAGGCCACCGCATCCTCTTTAATCTGATAATAAGCTCGCAAGCGATTCTTAGCAGGCTTTAACTTTACCATTGCAATATCTGCTTTTGGCGCTGCACCAGTAAAACTTCCATCTGGCAGCTCATTTCCTGCCGCTATAGAAGCCAAAAAAGTTCCATGCCCAATTTCATCCCTTGAAGAAATTCCTTCATAAGCATCTTCCATTTTTACTGCTGCATTCAACTGCTCATGTGTAAATTCGCTTCCATATAAAAATCCTTCCGGCGTTCTTGTAATGTTCTCTAGCGTCTCTGAAAGCTCTGGCTGCACAGGCAGTCTAATTGGGCTTCCGGCCGGTATTGTCTGATCCCAGATTGCTGTTACTCTAGTTGTTCCATCTTGTTTTAGAAAAATGGAACCTGCATAATCAATTCCAGTATCCACAAATCCAATCAAAACACTACTTCCATCAAGCTTAAGATCTGAATTTTCCCTTACCTGCAAAATACCAGATGATTCCATACTTCCTGTATCCTGCAAACCAAACAGCTTTGGAATGTTATAATAGCCATAGACAGTTCCATCTTCATATCCATTCGAAAGCTTCAGGTAAAGAGATGCAAACATAGCCCCCAATGGCTGTTTACAGTCAAGCGTATACTTTGACTCAATAAGACTTCGATTTCCAATAAAATCACAATATTCCTCTGAATAAATCTGATCTTGACAGTTCAAAAAAGACTCCCTAAAACAAATCTCGTCATACTAGAATATGTACGTTATGATTGTTTTAGAAAGTCTTTTTATTATTCCATTAAATCATGTACCACTTAATTTCGTTCGGCGCCATTTCCAACTCAAAGCTACTTCCGTCACCGCGGTAAATAGTCGTCTTCTGTGGCTCATAAGTATTGTTCACTACGCAGAATTTTCCATTCTTTACATAAGCGTGAACTTCTACATTAAAGTTTGTGCTAAACCACTGATTTAAAACAGCCTCACCATGCGCACTCCACAAAATGCTTCGATATAAGATACGGCTGTTCTCAAAACTATACGGCAGACCGCTAATATATACACTTCGGCCCTTACCAAACTCATTTACAGCCATCTGCACTTCTTTTTCACGCTGTACAAGAATTTCTGTGCCGGCATATGCGTACATACTCTTCTTTCCCTCTCCAAAGTCTACCGGCTTTGTTGTATCGGCAAGAATGAAATGATCCTGATGTTCTTCCCAGTTATACTTATCATAGTTTAAAGTAAATCCTGTCTCTTTCTCAACACCAATCAAATCAGCCAGCTGTAAGAAATGACCCTGGAATTGATGACCAGATGGTTCACCAACACCAATAAATCCACCTCCATTGTAAACAAATTCACGAATTGCAGATGAGATTTGGGGATTTTCCCAAACACTTCCACCAGTATGAGCTGTGTCACCATCTCCAACATTGATAATAACATCAATATCCTTTAATATATGCGGATTTTGAAGAATATCATCAAATGAAATGAAGCAAACATCAAATGGTGCTCCGCTAAGTGCCTCAATAATTCCAGCATAGCTATAATTTTGCTTCTGATACAGCGCATGATGTACCATATGACATCCCCAGCTGCGAATCTTGCCCCAGCTATTGAGCACTGCCACCTTTTTCACACAATATGGTGTCGTTCCCTTTGCATTTTCATATAACTCACGAAACTCATTACATACATCCTCAACATACTGTAAAAATTCAGGGAAATCGAGTGTCAGTTTTAAGTAGCCGCCATATCCGATGCGATCAATCGGTTTTCTTAAAATCGCACGCCTTGCTGTAATCCAGTTTTCCTTTGCTTCCTTCACTGGATCTCCATTCTCATGGAATGTATCTGGGAAGAAGTAAGGCAGGAAACGGCCTTCTGTATATTTTACGCCCTTAATATCAGAAATCAGACGCAATGTACTTCCATTTCCAACGCTTCCTACAACTGCATCGAGTCCAATTGTAGCAAACTCTTCCATAAACGGTTCTGTTCCAATCCAATGATCGCCCAAAAACATCATGGCTTCTTTACCGCACTCATGAGTAATATCTACCATTTCCTTTGCCAGCTTTGCGACTTCTCTGCGCTGAAATGCCTGGAAATCTTTAAATTCCTTGCTTGGAACGCGATACTGGTTATTATAATAGCCCTGATCAATTATATACTCCGGACGGAATGGATAACCCACCTCTTTTTCAAACTGCTCTAAAATATAAGGACTGACTGATGCAGAATAACCATACCAATCCACATATTTTTCTCTCTTTAATTCGTCAAACATCAGCGTAAACTGATGGAAAAATGTTGTATAACGAATAACATTCACATATGGATGCTCTTCGCAATACTTGCGAAGACGCTCTAATGAATACTTATGTGTCTTTGGCTGGCGCACATCAAAAGTAATCTGATGCTCAAAATCCTTCCATTCATTTGTTACTGCATTATACATATGAACTGGATCCCAGATAATATATGCTAAAAAGCTGACCGTATATTCATGGAATGGCACAGCGTCGCAGATCACCACACAGCCAGTATCTTTTTGATAATTCCAATTTGTTGCCGGCACGATCTCACCTGTTGAACGGTCAATGACTTCCCACCATCTTTTGATATCATCTCTTGTATTGACCATCATCAGTTCATCTGATATTCCCTTCATAAGCGGAATAGAAAGCTCTTTGTCAACCGCTGTATAAAAGGCTGTCATCACATAGCACTGCTGCACCTCATCTGGATTTGCCTTTGCCCACTCATTATCTTTTCTTGTTGTATAATAAGTCGCATAAATTTTTGCACCCGTTTTTGTCAATTCCTCTGGAAATTCAGTTCCATCACAGTCACGTATTGCATCCGCTCCCCAGCGCTTCATTAGTTCAATTGTTTCTGGTACAACGTCTAGATTGGTCGGAATCGTAACTCTTCCCTTTGTCTGGCTCATCTTACGTTATCCTCCTATCGAAAATTTTCTTATTCTCTTTTTGTTTTACTGCTACTATTTCAACACAATAATCCTGTTTTCTTCCTCAGTATAGTTTCCGCCACCCATCTGATTTCTCACAAATGGAACACCTTCTCTGACATAGAAAATATTATGAGAAAGCAATGCATCAGGATTCAAGGATGGACTTATTGTTCCTCCAAGATCATCATAGCTTACATTGTGACTGAAAGTATTATGAATTGCTTCATCAAGACAAAACATCACACATCCGCCTTCATTTTGTCTGCTGTAATTATATTCATATGTCGTTCCATCTCCAGAATCTGCATCATAAGCCATTCCATCCTGATTTAATCTCGTATCCGCTGCTTCATTGTAACGAAACATCGCATCTTTACATTTCCACGGCCAAATGGCTGCCGCTACCTTTCCTGCACGATTTTTTGGACAGCAATAAATACGATCATTAATTTCCTGTGCTATACAATCTGTCATATTGTGTTCCACAAGCGGACGAAGCGCATACATAGCTGTAATACCATCTCCACCTGCTTCCTTAACATAATTATTGCGAATCACCACATGTTCATGACCATACTTAAGGAATGTTTTTTCGTCCAATATAGCTCCCTGAAATTTATCATGTGCATATGTATAGCCAACTGCAATTCCCCAGCGGCTTGTACGATATACAAAACAGCCTTCTACTATAACATCACAAAAACGAGCAGCACCTGTCATATCTTCATTTGCCGGCTTTAATGCTGTCATGTAAATGCCGCCATTATTCATATGCTTATCGTAAACATTTCCATTAACATCATGAACATAAAGATTCTGCAGGTGAATACCACTTCTTACTCCCTTATCCCTTGCAGTAACAGCAACTCCTGTGCGATTCATCTTATAAGGTGCACTATATGTTTCTCCAATGATGTTCTCTGCACTGTTTGTAATTTCAATATCATGAATCCAGATATATTCTGCATCGTACAGCAGCACTGCTGATGACACATATCCCTGATACATATGTGTTGGTGAATCTAATTCTGTGCCATAATCCTGATACCAAATTCCCTGTCCATTTGCTGCAATCACCGGCAATACTTCCTCATAAAATTTCTCGCAATTTTCTGGCAAGTATGCACCAATCTCAATAGGAGATTCTTTTGTTCCACTGTCTTTGATCTGTAAAAACTGTCCCTCAAAAACTGATCCTCTGGCTAAAAGTACACGATCTCCTGGCTGAAGCGTCAAACGATTGATGGCAAACAAAGTTGCAAATGCAGATGATTTGCTCAAACCATCATTTGTATCATTTCCGTCAATCTGACTGACATAATATGTTCTGAATGAGTTTGTCATATGCTTCCTCTCTCAATCTTTTCTCAATGATCTGCTCTACATCCTCAAATGGGAAATAATCTCCATGGTAACGTCCAAAAAGATCATGATTATTTTCATAAAAATTCAATCTTTCTTCCCGTGTAAAGGATGGGCAAACACCTAGCTGCTTAATTTTTTCAGATGGCTGTACGAAATCCAGGCGAAATCTTGTAAGCTCATATTGAAGATACATCGGTGGGGTATAAAAATATGGCCCATAAAACAATTCCCCTTTTTCCTGTTTATGCCTGTTCTCTTCATTTTTTTCTTTGCGGCGCTCTTCTAATGCTTCTACAGTATCATCAGGAATCAGACCAAAATTTTTTGCCAGCAAAAGCGCAGCCTTTGCCCTTTGCCAATCTTTTTCATCCAGACAATACTTATTTTTCATCTGATTTTTCATTATTTTACTGCTCCTGCAATTCCATTTGCAAAGCTCTTCTGCAGACAAAGGAAAATAATCGCTGTCGGCAGTGTACAGATCAGTACACCTAACATCAGCATTCCGTAATCTACACTATAGCCACTCTTTAAATTTGCTACTAACATCGGCATTGTAACCTCATTTTTATCCTGAAGGATAATTGTTGGCCACAGATAATTGTTCCATGCATTCATAAATGTTACCGTCATAGCTGCACCATAGGTAGATTTCATAACAGGAATAAACATCGTAAAGAAAATCTTAATCTCGCTTAATCCCTCTAATCGTGCAGCCTCAATAATATCATGTGGGAAAGATCTTGCTGCCTGACGGAACATCATAATCAAAAATGGCGTTGAAATAGAAGGCAATGCCAGTGCAATCCAAGTATTTACAAGCTTCCATGATGCAAACAGCTTAAATAATGGAATCATAATAGCAACAAATGGAAGCATCATTGCAAGCAGCAGGATATTCATTAAAATATCCTTTCCCTTATCATGATAAATCTCAAAACCGTAACCTGCAATTGAGCAGACAAGAAGTGAGATTACCGTTATTACAATCGCATTTCTAAAAGAGTTAAACATTGCAAGACCTAAATTTTGTGTCTCAATCAATGTCCTATAATTTTCCAACAGATGAGTTCCAGGAATCAGTTTTCCTCTAACAATGTCGATGCTGGCATTTGTCGCACCTGATATCATATAATATAGAGGAAACGCTGACAGAAAACTTGCAAGAACCAAAATCACATAGGATATTGTTGTTTTTACTTTAGTCACGTTTATCACCTACTTTCATCTGAATCGCTGACAGAATTGCCACGCTTACCAAAATAAATACTGAAATTGCTGCGGCATAATTAAATTTTGGTGTCTCTACAAAGGAAATATTATAAACATAATGTGCCAGTGTCATAGTAGATTTTCCAGGACCTCCGCCCGTCAGGTTCACTGACTCATCAAACAACTGCAATGTTCCTGATGTGGACATAATTGCAGTTAACAAAATGGTCGGCTTTAACAGTGGGATGGTGATACGTGTAAACTGCTTGAATGGACTTGCACCATCAATGTAGCTTGCCTCATAGACTGAATAATCAATATTCTGTAATCCGGCAAGATAAAATACCATATTGTAGCCAGTCCATCGCCAAATCAATGCAATTACAATTACAAAGCGTGCTGCCCATGCATCCTGAAACCAATTTACTGGTGTCAAACCAATCGCTGCTATAACATTGTTAACAAGACCATCCTGCGCAAACAAGGATTTGAAAATCATAGAATATGATACAAGTGATGTCGCACATGGAAGGAATATCAATGTACGGAAAATACTTTTTCCTTTAATCTTGGGATTATTCAGAATCTGTGCCAGACAAAGTGCCAAAATTAACATAATCGGCACTTGGATCAAAAAGTAAAATACAGTATTAAACAAGCATTGTTGGAATGTTTTATCCTTCAAGATTCTCTTGTAATTTGCCAATCCTACAAAAGTGCTTGCACCACCTGTACCCTTTTTTGAAAAAGAAAGCACAAATGCCTGCACCATTGGATAAAAGCAGAATATAAAAATGAGAAGTGCGGCCGGAATCAAGAAAACCCATCCTGTAAGATTATGTCTTTTTTCCAGGCTCATCTTTGCTTTTTGTCTTTTCACGTTAACCACGCCTTTCTATTTTGTAATTATTCAGAGCCATGCAAAAATGCTTTCTGTAGATGTCTGTATTAAAGCAGAAATTCAATTTTTATGGCAAATATGGTGATAAAAATATACCGGGAACGCACTGCATTCCCGGTACCAGAATTTCCTTAATTACTCGCTAATGTTAAACTCAACGGTATCCTGTGCATTCTGAATCTCTTCATCAATGTCAGCATCATTCTGAACCACATTTGTAACAGCATCCGTCAGTGCACTTCTGATATCAGAATAATATGCGCCATAATCAATTCCCGGAACCTGTCCTGCAAATTCAACGATATCCTTATATACAGCCTGTCCGCCGTAGAAATCAGAAGTCTCATTGTATACATCAGACTCTGCAGCTGGCAGATAACTTGCGATTGCACCTGCATTTACAAGCAGATCATCGTAAAGATCAACATCTGCGCCAAAAGTAGAGCTCAAGAAATCAAAAGCAAGTTCTGTATTCTTGCAGTTAGAAGATACTGCCCAGCTCGCACCTCCACAGTTTGCGTAGTTTGTTGCTCCCTCGATATCATCAAGTGCCGGCATATTTACGATCGCCCACTTACCAGACTGATCCTCTGCTGCCTGAATGGAAGACATGATCCAGCAACCCTGAATAACGCCTGCTGCTGTTCCCTTATTCATGGAAGCAATGTACTGATCCCAGTCAGTGTAGTCTACCATGATACCCTCATCGATCAGCTGCTTATATACTTCAATTGCTGCCTTAAGTGCTTCGTTATCTACAAGTTTAACTTCGCCATCTACAATAGGGGATGCGCCTGCAGACTGCAGCATTTCGATTACGATCTCTGAACCGCCTGAACTTGTCAGCATCGGGACATCATTTGCCTCTACTACCTTCTTTGCAAGCTCGATAAACTCAGACCATGTAGTATCCATGAAATCCTCTACTTTAAGTCCAGCCTTCTCTACCATATCAGAACGAATTGCCATGATGGTTGCACCATTATCAAACGGAACACCATAATTCTTTTCATCTACTGTAGAGTCTGCCAGCTTACCTGCTGAAAACTTTGAAAAATCAATTCCTGAATCTGTTAACTCAGTGAAAATCTCTGGATAATTAGTTACATTCTTATGGAAAGAATAATCCTGCATTAAAAAGATATCTGGCAATGTATCATATGTACCAGCCTCAGCTGCTGTAATCAAGCTCTGCTCAATATCAGAATAAACCTTCTCCTGAATGTCAAGCTTAAAATTAGGATGATCCTTCTGATATGCAGCCTCAGCCTGCTTCATTGCATATACGTTGAATGTAGGATCCCAACACCATACGGTTAATGTCTCCTCTTCATCTGCTGCGTAAACATTCTGTGCAATTCCTGTAGTTCCTGCGAGTGCATATGCAAACATAGCTGCTGCTGGAAGGACTGCCGTTAATTTCTTTCTCATAATAAATTCCTCCTTAAAAATTTGTTTTTCTGTTTTTGATGATCTTATTATAACTTTCCCATCTCCTTATTTCTACTTTTATATTGCTCTATTTTGTTATTATCTTGCTGTTTCAAGCGATTTTTTGCAATTTTAAGTCTATACTTTTCAGCATTTTATATTTTTTCCCGAATTGAATTACTATTTTATCGTATATTTTAACAGTTTTACGCATTAACCTTATTGATATTGCTCAGCAATATTCTTTAAATTTATAACAATTTATTATAAACTTTTCTTTTTTTCTATGCTATCATAGCATTACGACGATTCTTTTTTACAGAAAGGAGATTTTATGGCAGATGAACGTTACGACATCTCAATTACAAAAGAATATTTAATCCGAAACAAGGCTAAGCTTCTTTATATCTCCTCCGCTACCTACAGCGGCGACTGGCTTAGCACACCTCATACACACTATTGTTCTGAGCTTTTTTATGTTCTTGAAGGAATTGGACAGTTTCAGGTAGAAGACAATATCTTTCCTGTTAAAGCAAATGATTTAATTATCATCAATCCAAATATTTCACACACTGAACTTGGACTTCGCTCCCATCCAATGAAATATATTGTGCTTGGCATTGAAGGTCTGGAACTTTCGTCTGAAAATGATCATTCTAATTTTTGTATTGTTAATTTTAAAGAAATTAAGGATACGATGGTTTTCTATTTACAGATGATGCTAAAAGAAATTGAAACACGTGCACCTGGGCATGAAGCTATATGTCAGGATTTAATGGAAATTCTTATTGTTCTTTTTGGACGCCAGACGAATTTCTCAACAATTCTTACTCCAGCCAACAAAAAGGCTTCTCATCTATGTGATTCTGTCCGTCGTTATCTTGATCAAAACTGTGAGGAAGATATCACACTAGAACAGCTGGCAAAATTTTCTCATGTCAATAAATATTATCTTGTTCACGCATTTACCGATGAATATGGCATTTCTCCAATCAATTATCTTATGCAGGCACGTGTCAAAAAAGCTGAAAAACTGCTGGCCACAACTGATTATTCTATGTCTGTAATCAGCAGTTCCTGTGGATTTGCTTCATCTGGCTATTTCTCACAGACATTTAAGAAAATTACAGGTCTCTCTCCGAGTGCATATCGAAAGAAAAGCAAATCAGAACATGAAGCAAATAATTAAAAATAAGGTGTCAAAAACAGACTTTAAACTGTTTTGACACCTTTTTCTTATTATTAGGATTATATTTTTATAGATCAGTTTTCATTCGCCAGTCTAAGCGGTTCCTGTCCTCTAAGTTCTATCACAGGTCCGCCTGTATGCTCCACGTAAGCGCGTGTAATACGTACACGACCAATATTGTCATCCTTTGGAATCTCATACATGATATCAAGCATAAAATCTTCTATAATGGCGCGAAGTGCTCTAGCTCCCGTATCCTTTTTTAATGCCTTTGCAGCAATTGCCTCAAGCGCATCTGGCTCAAATATAAGATCTACCTCATCCATTGCAAGAAGCTCTCTGTACTGCTTTAAAAGTGCATTCTTCGGCTCACTCAAAATTCTTGTCAGCATCTTCTCATCAAGTGCATCCAATGTAAAGACGATTGGAAGACGTCCCAAAAACTCTGGAATCATGCCAAAGTTTCTAAGATCCTCTGTCTCAACATAACGGAAAATATTCTTCTCATTATCATAGTGATCTTTAAGCTCTGCATTAAAGCCCATCGAAGATTTCTTCGCCAGACGCTCGCGAATGACCTGATCAAGATCTGGGAAGGCGCCGCCACATATAAATAAAATATTAGTCGTATCTACTGTTACCATAGGCACCATCGCATTCTTGCTTGATGCACCAACAGGAACTTCTACCTCAGCACCTTCAAGAAGCTTCAACAGACCCTGCTGAACACTCTCACCATTTACATCACGATGATTTGTCTCTCTTTTTCTTGCAAGCTTATCAATTTCATCAATAAACACAATTCCAGTCTGTGCTTTTTCTACATCATTGTCTGCTGCTGCAAGAAGCTTACTGATAACACTCTCAATATCATCACCAATATAGCCTGCCTCTGTAAGAGACGTTGCATCTGCAATAGCAAGCGGCACATCAAGAAGCTTCGCTAATGTCTTAACTAGATATGTTTTACCGCTTCCTGTTGGTCCAATCATAAGCATATTTGATTTTTCAATCTCAACATCCTTTTTTTGATGAAGCGCTGCCACTCTTTTGTAATGATTGTATACAGCCACAGACATAACTTTCTTTGCGTGCTCCTGACCTACAACATACTCATTTAAGCTTGCATGAATCTGATGCGGGGACGGAATTGCCTTTAAATCAATTGGTTTTACCTGATCATCTGGCTTCTTTTTCTTAATTTTTTGTTTTTCCGGCATTCCCATATTCATGCCCCCCATCATATTCATCAGATCATCTGGCATCCCAGCAAATGGAAATCCCTCTGGGATTCCAAACATTTTCGGGAAATTACCACTGTTAACCTGATTAAATGCTTTTTGCATACAATCATTACATATAGTAATATCCGGAGAGATTGTGATCATCTTTCCTGCCTTGCTCTCTGGTCTGCGGCAGACATAGCAGACCTTCTCATATGCATCATTATCATCATTTCTATTGCTATTGACATTGCTGCTATTATTATCCGCATTTATTACATTTGTATCATTATCATTTGCATTCTGATTTGCCATAACGAAAACTCCTCAATCTTTCTATTTTATTGACTGATCAGCAGCCAGCCTGCTGCACAAATAGATCCAGTCATTACCTATCGGTTTTTTCATATCCCTTGTAGTATACTTGATACACGAAAGAAAAACAAGATTTTTCGAAAAAAAGACTGGCAGATTTCTCCACCAGTCCCTAAAATTTTTATAAAGTGAGTTCAACTACATATTAAAAAGCTCACCCGCGCCTACCATGCGCAAAACCGCCCCTTAGGGCTTAATCGCTGCTTTGCAGCTGTTGTATCAAATCAGTTATCGATCAGCTTCTTTGTATCCTTCCAGCTCATCAGACTTCTTAACTCCTCGCCAACCTTCTCAACTGGATGTTCAGCCTGCATACGTCTCATAGCCAAGAAGTGTGGCATACCAACCTTACTCTCTAACAGCCATTCCTTAGCGAATGCTCCGCTCTGGATATCAGCCAGAACCTTACGCATTGCGTTCTTAGTATCCTCAGTAATGATCTTCGGTCCAGTGATGTAATCACCATACTCAGCAGTATTGGAAATGGAGTATCTCATTCCAGCGAAACCAGACTCATTGATCAGATCAACGATCAGCTTCATCTCATGAATACACTCAAAGTAAGCTGACTCTGGCTCATAACCTGCCTCAACAAGTACCTCATAACCAGTCTTCATCAATGCACAAACACCACCGCAAAGAACTGCCTGCTCACCGAACAAGTCAGTCTCAGTCTCCTGACGGAATGTTGTCTCCAGAACACCTGCTCTTGCGCCGCCGATAGCCAATGCGTAAGCCAGTGCCAGATCATGTGCCTTACCAGTAGCATTCTGATGAACAGCGATCAGACACGGAACACCCTTGCCTTCCTGATAAGTAGAACGTACTGTGTGACCTGGTCCCTTCGGTGCGATCATTGTAACATCAACATCTGCCGGCGGAACGATCTGATTGAAATGGATTGCAAAGCCATGAGCGAACATTAACATCATACCTGGTCTTAAGTTCGGAGCTACACTCTCATTGTACATAGCTGCCTGCTTCTCATCATTAATCAGAATCATGACAATATCTGCTCTCTTAGTAGCCTCTGCTGCTGTATATACTTCAAATCCTTCTGCTTCTGCCTTTGCCCAAGACTTGGATCCCTTGTACAGACCAATAATGACATTGCATCCAGATTCCTTTGCGTTCTTTGCATGTGCATGTCCCTGGCTGCCATATCCGATAATTGCAATGGTCTTACCCTCCAGTAAAGACAGGTTGCAGTCCTTCTGATAATAAATTGTTGCCATAACTTTATCCTCCATATAGTGTTGTAGAGCAGCTGCCCTACTAAATATGCAAAACAAGACTCTAATATTAGAGAGTTGCAATGTCGCGTTTTAATATAACTATTGATATGTTTTAAAGCATTTCCATTAGGAAAGGCTATTTTCAGAACCTCTTGACAAACCTGTGATACCAGTTCTTGCTAACTCAAGTATCGTAAACTTCTCAAGAAGCTTTGTGCAAGCATCCAGCTTGCTTTCATTTCCGGTAAGCTCAACCATCATAGATTCTTCTCCGACATCTACGATCTTTGCACGGAAGATATCTGCAATCGCAATTACCTGCGCTCTTTCCTCCGGTTTTGCTGCTACCTTAATCAAAATCAATTCTCTACAGACAGACGCATCAGCAGGCAACATCTGAATCTTTGATACATCTACCAGCTTTGCGAGCTGCTTTTCAATCTGCTCAAGCACCTCTGGCTCACCCTCTGCCACAACTGTCATTCTGGAGTGACGCTTATCCTGTGTCTCTCCAACCGTCAGGCTGTCAATGTTATAACCTCTGCGGCTGAATAATCCGGCAACGCGGCTCAGCACACCGGCTTCATTATCTACCAACAATGAAAAAACAACTTTATTACTCATGTAATCACCCTTGTATCCTTCCGATTCAACGCTTTCGCTGCAAACATCCCAAATATTTTTTTGGCTGCCTGCACGATTAATCATAACAATGTTTAGTTTCATTGTCAAGTGACAAATTTAATGTTGATCCGTGCGAATTTAATCTCTTTCGCCCTTTAATCTCATTTAATTTGATGTGCAATCGACTTTTATTGATTTTTTGTAACTTTCTACTACATGTGTAAAATCTTTTTTTCAACTACAAATCACCGACAAATTTTATTCCATATTTAAACATTTTGTCCAAAATGGAAAATGATTCAAAGCATATTCGCTCCAAATAGGTAAAAACTAAAACAAGATCCACTAGAAAGGACTACAATTATGGAAAAACTTTCAAAAAATATAGATATCAACATGAACTATCTTTCCAAGCTTCTTTGTATCAACAAAAGCTTTGATCTTATCACACGTGTCATTGAATTAAAAGGACACAAAGCTGCTATTTACTGCATTGATGGCTTTGTCAAAAGCGACACACTTGAAAAGCTTTTGGAATTTATGTTTAAAAAAACAGACTCCTTCAAACAGCCTGAAGATTTTCCAACGGATGCATCTTCTTTTTTGACCCTCTTGCTTCCCTACTGTGAAATCAAACTGGAAGCAAACTTTGCGCCTGCCGTCACCTCGCTATTAAAGGGAATGAGCCTTCTTATTATAGATGGCTATGATCAGCTTTTTATAATAGACTGCCGCAGCTACCCTGCAAGAAGCATATCTGAACCTGACAAAGATAAAACCATGCGCGGTTCTCGCGACGGTTTTGTTGAAACACTTGTATGTAATACTGCCTTGATACGGCGGCGAATCCGCGATCCGAAGCTAATCATGGAAATGCAGCAGGCTGGAACACGTTCCAAAACAGATATCTGCTTATGCTATTTAGACGATCTTGTTGATAAAAAGCTTTTATCATCTATACGGAAACGGATTCAAAATATCACTGTACAATCACTTACTATGAACCAGGAAAGTTTAGCTGAATGTATTTTTCCATACAAATGGTTTAATCCATTTCCCAAATTTAAATTTACAGAACGCCCTGACGCTGCATGCGCTGCCGTATTTGAGGGCAATCTGATAATACTTGTTGATAACTCTCCAAGTGCCATGATTCTTCCTTCTTCTTTGTTTGATATTGTTGAGGAAGCAGACGATTATTATTTTCCTCCGCTCACCGGCACCTACCTTCGCCTAACAAGAGCTCTGATTGCACTCATGACATATTTTGTTCCCGTTTTGTATCTACTTTCTACCATGCACCCAACAATGCTTCCTGATTGGTTATCATTCATTGCTATAAAAGATAATATCAATGTTCCCATCATTTTACAGCTTCTTATTTTAGAGCTGGCGCTTGATGGCCTTCGTCTTGCAGCTGTAAACACACCAAATATGCTGTCCACACCTCTTAGCATCACAGCTGGTATTGTCTTAGGTGAGTTTTCAGTTAAATCTGGCTGGTTCAATTCGGAATCTATGGTCTATATGGCATTTATTTTTGTAGCCAATTATACACAATCAAGCTACGAATTTGGTTATGCACTCAAATTTATGAGAATACTGACTCTTATTTTAACTGCTATTTTCGACTTCTGGGGCTTTGCAGCAGGTGTTATTTTGTTTATCAGCTCTATGATCTGCAACAAGACAATAAGCGGTTATCCTTATCTGTATCCAGTCATTCCATTCTCATGGAAGGCACTTTCAAGGCGATTTTTCCGGTCACGGCTTACAGACGTTGAATCCAAATAAATGACCACTGTTTTCAGGAATCTCTTGTCTTTTTCTGTCTACTCATGGTATACTGACTGCAGTTTGTAAGCGCAGACAGATTCCTATGGTATCTGCTGCAGAAAGGTTAAAGGTATTCCATGATTAAAATAAAAGAATTTACTGAATTGACAGAAAAGGATAAGGCTTACATCCGTGAGCTTATTGATGACTGTATCCGCTATGAGCAGCTTGAACTTTCCGTACCAGATTTGGATGAAGAAGACGGCACTGCATATTTATATTATCAGTCTTCAAAAAATCCAAAGCTCATCAGTGTACTTTTTTGCTATGATCTTGAGGATTATCTCGAGGTTAGCGCCTTCACAAGTCCTGCTCATCGCTGCCAGGGTGCTTTCACAAGTCTGTTCCAGAAGCTTATGGAAGGATACGAGGAAACTCCAGTATGCTTCTATCCAGATGGAAACAGCTATGATGCGCTGATGACAATGGAAGTATTAGATTGTGAATATAGTGGAACAGAGCATTTGATGAGGTTAGAGAAAAGACCTGAGGTGGCTGGGGATGCTGCAATTGCAGAAAATAATGCCACCGTTACTCTTTATCCGGCAACAAAAGATGACTTACTTGCACTTGTCGCAGTTCACAGTGCCGCCTTCGATATGGAAAAAGAAGATTCCATCGCATTCTTAGATCAGTCATTTGATACTGGAGAAACCATCTGGTGCATTGCTGCAGGCGGTACAATTGTCGGCCTTGTATTAACCTCAATCCAACCAGACCAGACAAATCTCTATGGACTTGCAATTCATCCTGAGTATCAGGGAAAAGGCTATGGCCGCGATGCAGTAAACGTGCTTTTGCAAAAGCCAGAGATCACCTTCCCAGTTACACTACATGTGACAGAGGAAAATGAAGCTGCGTTTAAGATTTATAAAGGGATGGGATTTGTTACTACACAAGAATTAATGGAGTATTGGTACTAACTAATGTAAGGCAACAAAAATTCACACGACAAAAATGCCGCTGGTCATATGACTCGCGGCATTTTTTCACCTTTTTCTTGTCTTATTCAATGCTTTCCTTGCCTTTGCTATTGCCTTCATATCTGCACTTTTTCTGCTTTCGACATGAAGTGAACGATACAGTTCAAAACGCTCTTTTGATAATTGGCCATTCTCCAATGCCTGCCTTACTGCACAGCGCGGCTCGTTTGTGTGTGTACAATCACGAAAACGACACTGCGCCGCCAGTTCTGCAATATCTTCAAATGTATCATCAATTCCTTCGTCCACATCGCAAAGTCCAATCTCCCTCATACCTGGCGTATCTATTATGACAACATTATTCGGTAGTTCAATCATTTCTCGATATGTTGTTGTATGGCGTCCTTTCGCATCTTTTTCACGAATCTCACCTGTTTTCATAATCTCTGTTCCTGCTAATGCATTGACAAGTGTTGATTTTCCAACACCTGAGGATCCTAGAAGTGCAATTGTGTTTCCTGGCTGCAGATACACCTGTAATTTATCCATCCCATAACCTGTCAAAGCACTGACCGCATGAACTTTTATCTGTGGAAGCATTTCTTTAAGCTGTTCTTTCAGTTTTTCCACATCTGGACATAAATCCACTTTAGTCAAAATTACTATCGGCTGTACGCCTTCCTGCAAAACAGTTGCCGCATAACGCACTGCACGATTGACGCTGAAATTGTCATTCAATGACATGACAAGAAAGGCATAGTCAATATTTGCTGCCATTGGCTGTTCTTTCATACTTTTTGCCGTATCTGGACGCGTCAGGAAATTTTTTCGTTCACAGATCTCTATAATTTTTGAATCACCTTTTGGATTGTAACGAAAAGTCACATAATCTCCAATTACTGGAAACATAGTTTCTTCCTTATAAAATTTTCCACTTAATTTTGCCGGGATCTCCCTTTCCCAATATCGAATTAAGTAACTATTTTTCTGCACTTCGCTGATACGTCCTAAGCGTTCTGTGTGTAACCACTGTTCATCAAATACATCCAGCTCTTTTCTGCCTTCGCCTGTCTGATGGTATTCTTCTTTTCTTTCTTTCAATTCTAATCTCTCCTGTCTTTATGCCAGAAATCAATTGATCTCTGTTTTTAACAAGATTATAAAAATTCAACTTGTATATGTCAATATTACAGGTGTCCCGAGAATTTTTCCATCCATTCTTGTTCTAATGCCCTCACGGGCTATTACCACATCACCTGATACTCTCCAAATCCAAAGCTGCTGTTTTTTCCAATATGAAGCAATTCTCCTGCAAACAGCAGTTTCATTGTATCTTCATTTGCACCATCGAACCAAACTTTTCCTTTGATTCCACGAAGTGTCATTGCACTGTCTCTTCTATTTGAATAGCGATTGACTCCTTCTAATCTTGACTGTTGGCGCGTAGTAACAGCTGTCTCTGGCGTTTCATCCCAAAATATTTCTGCTTCGATGCCTTCAAAGCAGTCCAACATGTACAGGCGACGGCGAATGGACGCGATGATTGGATCCATTTGAAGATCCTGAATAAAGGCACCCTGATATTTCACTGTGAATGGTGTATGAAACGTCAGCATCCCTGAATAACAGGCGTCACTTACATGAGAAAAACTTTTCTGCTGTTCTTTTGGCAGCTGTGATTCCTGTAGCTGTACTTTTTTTAGCTGTCTCATTCGGTAATCAATATATTCTCCCAGCATGGAAATTTGATAGTTTCCCATTTGAATGCTGTTATTTACAAGAATATCCTGCCAATACTGATTTTTAACAGAAACAATAATAAAATGTGCCTGATGCTTGCCAAGACCTGATACTCCGAGCATACTGATTGCCTGAAGATATTGATTAAAGTAAACAATATTTTTTCCGAAGAGAATTAGCTGAAAGCTTAACTGATCTCCCTGATAAAACTCTTCCTTATAATTATCACATTCAAGCACATAGCCTACGCTCTCGCCCGTTGTCACAAAAGATGGCTTCTTTTCATATTTAGAATACATGATGCGCTGCACGATACATTCATCTAAAAAATCACATTTTTCACATTCGCGCCCACGCACACAATTAGCACGCAGCAGCATTTCTCCGATTCCACCACGAATAGCAGATACCTTCTGTTTAGGCAGCATGGTATCCTCTGTAAATTGTACTACAAATGTAAGTTTTGTATAGCGAATGTCCTGTGACTTTATTAACAGCTGACTCATGCTGCACCTCCTTCTTCATTTTCACTACAAAGCCTCTTCTGCAAATATACTTGTATTGGCTTTGTTTTTAATATCTGCTTAATCGAACAAACGATAAAACTCATCCTTATATCCAGCCATGTGATCCCACACTGCAGGACTAAGCATCTTCTTCTCTGCCATTTCCTCAAGCTGTAGAAGTGTTACCTTGATAACATCCTCTGTTTCTCCCTCTTCAAGATGAACCTCATCAAGTGCCACATCTTTAAAAACGGCATAATTATCGCCAAGGAACTGACCAATATGATTATCTCCAAGCTCAATTAGCTCATCTTCTTCAATCTGAATGCCTGTTTCTTCCTTAAGCTCACGCACAATGGCATGTCTGCTTGTCTCTCCTGAAATCATATGACCACCTGTGTTCTCCCACTTGCCAGGTGCATAACGTTTTTGACTGCTTCGTTTTGTGAGCAAAATCTTTTTTTCGCTGTCAATTACCCAGATACCAACACAGTACAGGCAATATCCATACGGAACATTCTCGCCTGCCTGAATGGTCTTTCCTGTTTTTCTGCCTTGCTGATCATATAAGTCCCATTTTTCCTGTTTTGCCTGCATAGTGTTTTCCTCTCTTCCTCTTTACTTCTACTATTTTCCAATTAAGTCTACTAGGAGTTGCCCACTTTGTCAATATATGATATGATAATACAAAAATAACAGGTTCATTTAACATTACAGTTCACGGCAAAGCCCCATGAACAGTAACTCATTACACAGGAGGCATTATTATGAATTTTTCTTTATCACCAGAAAACGTTTCTGCATGGCGTGAAGGTCATGTTATGAATGATATCGTATTTAACCTTGGATGCTGCTGTCCAGGACAGGGCACTGAGGAAGTCTTTTCTTATATTGAAGTCGTTTATCAGAATGGTAATCGCCACTATTTCTATGAAAATGAGGCTGGATTTAAGCGTTTCGAAACCGATTTTTATGATAAGCGATTCACTTCCTTTCACGAGTTCTGGACAACAGAAGAGGCTGCCGAGGAAAAACGTGATCTGTTCTCTTTCCGCTACTATGTACGCCGCCAAGAAGATGCCTATACACATCTTACCACTTCTGAGATGGATGAATTAAAGACAAAGCTTCCGGCTTCCTGTAAGAAGCCAGATCGCATCACACAATTTCATCACTATGATCGCACGGTTAACTATCACGAAGACTCAGAAAGCTAAACTTGAAGCATAGGGGTCACGCAAAACACCTTACAAAACAGCAAAATATCCAGACACTCGCGTTCTCTTTCGAAGCAATGTCTGGATATTTTTATGTTTTTTGATACAAAAGTTTACTCTATAGTCACTAGCTCATACTCTATACTTCCAAAACCAAGCTCTGCAGCTGCCTCAATTGTATGAACTTCGTGTCTATCATTGCACTCTCACGACCCGCTAGACTTGTAGTGGCGCACGCCAAAGCGCCACAGCACATAACACGGGATCAAAAAAATAACAGCAAATAGTGGCATTACCATGTTCCAGAGAGAAGTAGTTCTTCCTAGCAAATATAAGAGCGGATAATACTGAATCAGCGCATACGGAACAATCACGGTACAAAACTGCAGCATGCGCTTTCCGTAGATTCCAATCGGATATTTGCCATATTCTCTTGCACCATCTGTTAACACATTCATAAATTCGAGTCCATCTAGTGTGAAAAAGCAAAGTGCTGCATATACCATGAACAATCCTGAAAAAACTGCTGCCCCACCGATCAGCATGAAAATCACAGTCAAGATCCGCGGCAAATTCCAATCAATTTGTACGTGCATAACGCCATAAATAAACAAGATAATTGCTTGAAAGCTTCTTCCTATTCTTGATAATTCAAATTTGCTTCCAAGCACCTGAAGGACTTCGTTTCGCGGCCGTACCAGCACACGGTCAAATTCGGCATGGCGCACCATACCTGAAAAACTGTCAAAACCTCTGGCAAACATTTCTGCCAGAGAAAATTCGACCAGAACAAGCGCATAACAAATCAATACTTCACTATAGGTAAAACCTTTCACCTCGTGGAATCGCTGAAACATGAATGTAATTCCCATAAACACGTTAAATGAAAACAAAAACTGGCCAAGTGTCGTCAAAAAGAAGGAAGTCTTATACTGCATTGCACTTCGAATATGAATACTGATATAGTGCAAATACAGATGAACCGCTGAAATCCTTGCATTCTCAGCTTTCATGTTGCCTCTACTTCTTTTTGTATGCCTTTTTTCATTTTGATTTCCATTATGATTTCTATTTTTGTTTCTTTCGATTCTTCTATTCATTCTTTCCATGACTCACCCTCCCTGCACAACTAGCTTTTTTTCAGCAAGTTTAGCAAATCGCCATCCAACTCCAACAAGCACAATGAGCCAAAATATTTGAAGAAAAATTGCCTCTGCCATGGCGCGGCCTGATAAATCTCCTGAATAGATTCGAAATGGAACATTCTGCATAGCAGCAAACGGAAGCACCTTTAACACGCGCTGTACCACCTCTGGCATAAATGGAAGCGGCACAATTTGCCCCGATAAAAGCTCACAGGCAGACGCGTAAAAAATGCGAATTCCTTGGGCTGAAATCGTAAAGCAACAGCTGGTATAAATAATCACGCCAATTGCAACTGTTACTAGTGTTCCAAGTATCATTGTCAGTAAAAATAAGAAAAGCGTCATTGGATCCTGTGGAAGCATCAATCGATATGGCTTTGGCAAAAATAGTGTCACAACTAAAATTGGCGCACAGCGAAGCAATGCCTTTGACACACGGTTCGCGACACTTCTTGCAAACCACATGGAATAAATATGGACAGGGCGGCACATCTCATATGCAATATTCCCGTCCATAATAGATGAAAAAATCTCAGGTTCCATCATCCATGCCATAAACAGCGCCAAAAATGCCTGCTGCAGCCATAGATAACTGACAACAGCTTCAAAGCTCATTGGAAAGGCAGACGCATCTGCCTGATAAAATGCTCTAAAGACAAGAAGTTCCATAAATCCCCATGTAAACTGGGTGACGACTCCAGCTGCTGCTGCCGCGCGATATTGTAATCCCATCAAAAAGCGCATGCGAAAAAAAGAGAGATACTTTTTCATTTGACTCATCTCCCCTCTTAAATCTCAAGGCTGCGGTACAGCTTTACAACGGCCTCGTCCATGGATGCGGCATCTTGCTTTAGTTCTTCCGGGCTTCCATCCATCAAAATGCGCCCTTTTCCAATCAGCAAAATGCGATTTGTCAATGCCTCAATATCTTGCATATCATGAGTTGTCAAAATGACAGTCGTCTTGTGGTCTTGATTTAATTGCTTAATAAAATCGCGCACTGCAAGCTTAGACACAGCATCCAGTCCAATCGTCGGTTCATCCAAGAAAAGAATGCTTGGACTGTGAAGTAGCGATGCAGCAATCTCACAGCGCATTCGCTGTCCAAGTGAGAGCTGTCTTGCTGGTGTTTTTAATAATTCTGATAAATTTAGAAGTTCTGTCAGTTCTTCGAGATTATTTTTATACATTGCCTGTGAAATGGAATAAATATCCCTCAAAAGTTCAAATGAGTCAATTACCGGCACATCCCACCAAAGCTGACTTCGCTGCCCAAACACAACTCCGATATCCTTTACATAGGAAATGCGATCCTTCCATGGAATTTTTCCGTTGACAACACAAGTTCCCTCATCCGGCGTTAAAATGCCACTTAGTACCTTAATTGTTGAACTCTTGCCAGCTCCATTTTTGCCAATGTATCCAACCATTTCTCCGTCACCAATCTGAAAACTAATGTGATCAAGTGCATGAATTTCTTCGTATTCACGCCGAAATAAGCTGCGGCAGGCTTCTCTCATGCCTGCTTTTCTCCTTGCGACCTTATAGGTCTTACATAAATTTTGTACTGTAATCATCGTACTTCCTCCTGGTAGTCATACAACTTATCACGGTTCTCACATATGTGTGAACTGTATCTTGCCAAGTAGGTCTGCCTTTTATGGATTTTGCCATAAAATACCTATCTGATCCGGTTTGTCCCGCCTTCGGGCCCGTCCGTTCTATGGTTTGTCCGTTCTCGTACATGCTGTACATTCTTTTGCAAAAGGACTTTTACTATAGCGTATTTTCAGGTATATGTCAAGAACTTATTCTTCACATTCTGCAAATCTCAGCTTTTAATTCTTCTGGTGAATTAATCTCATACGGATGGCTGTTTAATCGGATTGTCGAATGAAGGCACGCACCTGTCTCCTTTTTTGTAAGGGTCTGCCCACAAAATGCCGCCCAAGCTGCCTCTTTAGGCACACCATAGCGCTGCAATGCAAAAACTTCCTCATATTCGTAAGCTAAAAGCTTTGGATCAGAATAAAAATCAGTGCCGCAAGTCATGCGAACACCTTCTTTTACACAATATTCTACTGCTTTTTGATGTGCTATAACAGCCGGACGCGCATGCTCTGCAAAAAATGATGCGACCTGCAGTGGATTATCATTAGCGGCAAGCAGCTGATAAATTGCTGCTGTCGGAACGTAGAGTATGTTTTTTGATGATAATTCATATGCCTGTCTTTGATTCATGTAAATACCATGCTCGACTGAATCCACACCTGCCTCAATGCACCAGTCTAGGCTGTCTCCGCCCCATGTATGAACCATGACAAGTTTTCCAGCCGCATGATAGTCTTGTACTAGCTTGAAAAATATTTCTTTTTTCATTGTTGGAATCAGTACTTTCTCTGGTGGTGCACCGACACCGCCTGTTGCAAAAATCTTTACCCACAGACTGTTTCGTTTTTTTATACAATTCTGAAAAGCACTGTCTTTAGCATTTTCACCATTCACCATTCCAGAGCATTCGACAACAGAAGGCGCATTTTCTTTAGTGCTTTGTTTCCATGCATCTGCCTTGATGCACTCTAACCCGCCTGCATCGCGAACTATACGAAAACCCATAGCAGCAAGTTCATTAAGGCAGCGCTTAATGCGCCCTTCTACATCCAAGCTACTTCTCTTTTCCTGATCATCATGATCAAAATCAGTCCATCCTGCATGGAGGTGGAAATCTACAAAACCTGGAATTTCATATTGTATCTGACTGATGCCTGTTAACACTTTTGAACCGGTCACATCTGTTTGTGCTTTTAATTTGTTTGAATTATCTGCCTGATCTACATAAATTTCTTTTATCCAATCTGCTCTCTTTTCCATGGTTTCTTCCGTTTCCTCTCATTGACTTTTCTCTCATCTTTCACGGTCTACTTCTTCACTCTAAATACGGCAGAGTTGGCACACTGTCAAGCAGAAGTTTTCCATACTCTGTTTTAGGTTTAGCAAAAAAAGCTTCCTTTTCTCCTGTCTCTTCAATTTTTCCATCCTTCATTACAGCCACCTCATCACAGATATCATAAATAACACCCATATCATGCGAGATGAAAAGAATTGTCAGCCCCATCTCCCGTTTAAGTTCTTTGATTAACTGCAGCATACGAAGCTGCACTGAAACATCTAAAGCACTAGTTGGCTCATCTGCAATCAAAAATTTTGGTGAAACACAGAGCGCTCTTGCAAGTGCAATTCGCTGCTTTTGTCCGCCGGAAAAAGATGATGGAAAACGTGAAAGTGTATCTTCTGGAAGTTCCATGCGTTGTACCCATTCCTGACATTTTTCCTTTACATGCGCCCTGTCTGTAATTTTATGAAACAGCATTGCATCAGAAAGTATTTTTTCTATTGTGTGCTTTGGATTTAATGAACCTTCTGGATTTTGAAATACCATTTGAATTTGTTTACACTGCTGCTTGCGATGCAAATGCTTTTTCTTACTATAAAGCATTTCTCCATCAAATACAACTTCTCCCGTATCAGCCTGCAAAAGCCCAGTGATAACCTTTGCCAGTGTTGACTTTCCTGAACCTGATTCTCCAACTAGACCAAGTACTGTATTTTTTTTAATATCAAGACTGACATTATTTAATGCAGGGTATTCTTTGTATGATGCCTGAATATTTCTAATTTCTAAAAGTACATCACTTTTTTGCATTTTGCTGCCGCTCCTTCTTAATGATATATTATTATGTTGGGATCATCTATGTGGAATACGCAAAATTGCTGACAAAAGCATTTTCGTATACTCATCCTTAGGTGTTAATAAAATCTCCTTTGTTGCAGCTCTTTCCACAATTTTTCCATGATGCATCACAGCAAGATGACTGCATATGCCTGCTGCCACTGCCAAATTGTGAGTGACGAACAATATGGCAAAATTCATCTCTTTTTGCAGCGACAAGATCAAATCAAGTGTCTGCTTTTGAACAGTAACATCAAGCGCCGTGGTCGGTTCATCACATAAAAGCACATCTGGGTTACAGGCAAGTGCCATGGCAATCAAAATTCTCTGACATTGTCCACCGGAAAGCTCTGATGGAAGGCGATCCTTTTTAGAAAGCTCTTTCGGTAAGCCAAGGCGCTCAATTAGCTCATTAGCGCGGCATACTGCTTCTTTTTTGCTCACATTTTGCCTTATCATAACAACCTCAATGAGCTGTGCAAAAACAGGACATAGCGGATCGAGTGCACTCATCGGATTTTGAAAAATCATTGCCACATTTCCGTTAATCTTTTTTTCTTCATAGCTCTCTGAAAGATTTTTAGGAAGCAGTCCTATCAGGCTTTTTAATGTAAGTGTCTTTCCTGAACCTGATTCTCCAACTAGGCCAAGCGTCTCTCCTCGCTTTAACTGCAAAGAAAGATGATCGACAAGAAGTCGGCCATCTTTTCCAGTCACTATTAAATTTTTTACTGATACAATCGGTTCTACTGCTTTTAAATCTGATGCTATGGATTTCACTGTTTCAACTGAATCAGTCTGCTTTTCCATAAAATTCTTACATCCTTTCTTTTTCTTAACGAAAACGATCTGCAAGCCCATCTCCTATAAATGAGAGCGCCACTCCTGTATATACGACAAACATACCTGGCAAAACTGAAAGCCACCAGGCACTTGTCATAAAGGTTTGTCCCTCTGAGATCATGGTACCCCAATCTGGTGTAGGTGGTGAAATGCCAATGCCCAAGTATCCAAGCGTTACAATAATGACGAGAAGTCCAACCATATCTGTCATTAAAAGGACAATTGCCTGCGGAATAATATTGGGGAGCAATTCACAAAATAAAATTCGAATATTAGAGTATCCAAGAATCTTTGCTGCAGCAATCCACTCTGAATTTTTAAGTGCTGCACTTTGTCCTCGTGCTACCTTGCAGTAAATAAGCCATCCAACTAACAAATATGTGATAAAGATACCGTGCGAACCTGCACCAGATGCAAATGCGATCACAATGACAAGCAAATAAAATGGAAATGCGATAAATGTATCTGATGCCATTCCTACCAGCCAGTCAATCGCACCGCCAAAATATCCTGCTGCCATTCCAAGAGAAATACCTATTATAAATGGTGCTATCTCAGCCATAACCATAATCCATAGATCAGTTCGCGCAGCATACAGCGTTCTTGTGAATAAATCACGCCCTAATTGATCTGTTCCAAACAAGTGCTTTGCCCCAGGTGCCTTAAGAAACTCTGCAAGATTTTGTTCCAGCGGATCATATGGGCAGATCACAGGCGCCAGTACAGCTAAAACTACCAGTAGACCCATCATAAAAAGACCGATCCACAATGTCGGCGCATGTGTTTTTTTTAATTTTTTTCTTTTTGCCTGTTTCATAACAATATGCGCCTTTGCCCTTTCATTTTACTTAATATGTTGTACTGTCGCTATTTTCACACTTTTGCCATTCGCGGATCAATCTTCTTTGCAATCAAATCAACAATCAAGCTAATAATGACAACAAAAAATGCGCAGTACAGAGTAATTCCCTCTACAAGTGGAAAATCACGATTGGATATTGCCTCAAATAATAGCTTTCCAATTCCTTTTACAGCAAATACCTGCTCAACCACAAGTGTTCCGCCTATTAAATAAGACAAATTGACAGAAAGCAGCATCAATGTTGGCACTACTGCATTATGAAGCACATGTTTCCATAAAATTACACGTCTTGGAAGCTTTGCTGCACAAAGCGTAAGCACAAAATCTGCATCAAGTGTTTCTATCAATTGCTCTCTAAGTGAACGCACAAGCGGCGGAATCTGCCCAAATGATACAGTTATTGATGGCAAAATCAAACTATAAATCATGCCTGCTGTCCCTTTTTTCAGACCGCCAACTGGAAACCACTTCAAATTGACAGAAAAAATAAGAATCAAAATTAGTCCGATCCAAAAAACAGGCATACCATGCGCAATAATAGGAATAATCCTAATTAAATGGTCTGCAATGCCATCTTTATGTGTGGCTGCCGTAAATGAAAGAAGCAGTGATATAACAATTGAAATAGTCATTGACATGACAACAAGCAAAAGTGTCACTGGTGCATACTGTAAAATCAGACTGCGGCACGATACGCCATATTTAATTGAATTGCCCGTATCTGCATGTAAAAATACGTTTTGCAGAAAAATGAGAAACTGCTGCCCAAGTGAATCATTTAAATGCAGCTGCTCTCTTAATTGATTTACTGCCTCATCTGTCGCATGTTCTCCAAGAACCATAACAACTGGATCTCCTGGCACGAGACGAATCAGTAAAAAAACTGCTGCTGTAACAAGTGCAATGACAAGAGCTGCCCTAATAAGCGCTCTTGTCATCGTTTTATAACTATTATTCTTCAAAATAAACATCCTCAAAGTGGACACTTCCATTCGGCAATACAGTAAAGCCCTCTACATTATCTCTCAGTCCAACTACGTTCTCTGAATTATACAGTGGAATATATGGAACTTCATCTGCTAAAATCTGCTGCAGCTCTTCGTAAACTGCGGCACGCTCATCTCCGTCTGGTGTCACTTGTCCTTTTCTCATCAAATCTGCTGCTGTCTCATTGTTATAAGAAGTCCAGTAGCACTTGCTCCATCCATCTGGATCGACCTGAAATGCAAAAATAGAGTTTGCATCAGGATAATCAGCTGTTGCACTGTTGATCATCATAGAGAAATTTAAATCGCGGAAATCTGAACGGAATGTTGAAATTTCCTGTGCATTAATTTCAATATTGATTCCAATCTGTGCACCTGCTGCCTGAATGATCTGTGCCTCCTGAAGACGTGTATTATTTCCAGATGCGATGCTGATCGTAGTGTCAAAGCCATCAGGATATGCAGACTGTGCCAATTCTTCTTTTGCAGCGTCAATATCATACGAAAGCGCATTTACCGTATCATTTGTCTGATACAAAAGCGCACGCGGAAGAACAGTGTTTGCTATCTCCGCATAGCCAAAGGTTAATGCCTTTGTCAGTGACTCTCTGTCAATTGCCATTGCAAGTGCACGGCGTACATGCTCATCACTGAAGTGCTCATCAAGCGTATTAAAGAACAGTTCTTCTACATTATAGCTAAAGCTGGTTGCTGTCTTCGTATCAGCATTTCCATCTACATTTGATGCATTGCTAAGTGACAAATCCTCAATTCCGTCAATCTCACCTGCAAGCAGCTGATTAAGTGCCTGATTGTCATCATCTACTACTTTATATACCAGCTCATCAATATATGGCTTTCCCTCCTGCCAGTAATATTCATTCTTTACAAAAGTCAAATCTCCAGATGGATCCCACTCGGATACGGCAAATGGACCTGTACCAACTGGATTCTTGAAAAACTCCTCCTCAGTCTTTCCACCAAAATCCTTTGGAATAATTCCATTTGAGAAATTGGCAAGCTCTGAAAGAAATGGTGTGTAAGCTGTTCCAAGTGTAATCTCTACTGTCTTTTCATCCACTGCCTCAACAGATTTTACATCTGCCTCAATTGGAAGGGATCCTCCGACTTCAAGATGGCGCTCAATGGAAAACTTGACATCCTCTGCTGTCACATCTGTGCCATCGCTAAACTTTAAACCATCACGAAGCGTAAAGGTATATATAAGACCATCATCACTGATCTTATGATCTTCTGCCAGCCAGTCAATAATATTTCCATCGTTATCAAAAGTCACAAGTGACTCAAACACCTTATCAATTGCAAAGGCATTATTTTCTGTAATTTCCTGATGAAGATCGAAAGAGGTCGTAGAATCAGATCTGGCATAAGTGAAAGTTCCACCAGATGTTGACTCCTCGCCTGCTAAAGCCAATGTACTGGCTCCAAGACTGAAAACAGTTGCCGCCGCTACTGCTGTAAGAATGTGATGTTTTCTCATAATCGTACCATGCCCTTCCATTCCCCGAAACAGACTTTTTTCTCGCCCATCAACAGGGAAACTTTATTTTGCAGTTACAGTTCACGCATCATGCTAGATGCGGATACTTGCAAACCATCATAACTGCTTAACTGCTTGAGTTCTATCATACCATGTTATTTTTTTCTGTCAACAAAATAAGAAAAGGATTTTTCCTATATTTTGCTATAGGATGTTCTTATATCGAGTCGAATTTATTTTTCTTTACGTCCTCTTAGTTTTGTGTTACACTGCAGCATAAGAAAGCGAGAGCAAACATGATATTAGCAGGAGGTTTTTTCAATGCAGGAAAACATTGTCATACTTGGAACTGGTTTTATAGCAGGCTATTTAAACAGGGGACTTCATTATCTTTTTTCAGAATTAAGACAACCAATGGTAGGAAATGTGTGTGCCATCGGAAAACATCCAGAAAAATTAGCTTCGCGTACTAATATATTAAAGGACTGTGTGCTTTGTACAGATCCAATTGACTCTGTATTATTCAAGTTCCATCCTACAATTCTCATAGTCGCGGTGCCGCCGACTGTCTCTGTCGATATTGCAAAAACCATACTTCTTCCCTATTATAATACGCTTCGTGCCGCCTCACAGCCACTGCCAGATTTGTATTCCTTTACTCCAACACCAGATGAAAACTGGTATGCGAATCTTCTCGGAAACGACGTTTCTATCGTTAAAATTCTTCCAAATATTTTTACTGACGTTCATGGAATTGATATCACAAGTGTCGGCATCAATACCATATCCCCAACACCTGCTTTTAAGCACTCTAGCCGCCGTGCACTGCTTGACCTTCTGCTTACCCCTTACGGAAAAACAGTTTCTTTATCTGCCTCTCAGGCACTGATCTTTCTGGCCGGAAAAATAACAAGCCATGTCTGCTGTGAAGCCTGCTTTTGCATTCACGAAGCCGCGCAAAAGGCTGGTCTTTCAGTTACGCTAAATGATATCGGAAAGGCATTTCAGTATGCCCAGCGATCATTCACAAAATTTTTCGATGATCCAATCCCTTCTCTTCGTCGTAACGATGCTTTACCGCCTACCATGCAGGAATTCATGCATCATTTTTCTGATTCCTGGTTTGGTGGTCTTCACGATTTCACAACCTCCATGCCGGTCTGTGTATCTGATGAGGAAGCACTGTCTCTTGATGTCTACTCCTACGCACTCAACACGATTGCCATCGCAGTAAAAACAAAAGAGGAGTTGGAACAAGATACAAAAAATGCCGCCACAAAAGGCGGCATACTCGAACGAGGAGTTGAATACTTTTATGAAGTTATCGAAAGTGAGCTTGGCAATCAGGCATTTTCTGCCGCTTGTGATCATCCGATTTCTTCTGGCTACTGGGAAACACTTCGCAGTCAGGTATGCAGCCTAAGCCGAGAAGCCTATGAGCGCAGTCTGCATCTTACATCACATTAACCATGCCATTTAGTTTACTGTGTTTTTGTTGCCTGCGCTTTCGTTGTCTTTGGCTTCCATCTAGGATAAATCATCCATGATGCAATTCCTATTACAGCAAGCGCACGCAGCGCCCAAAGCAGATACTGTCCCACCGAATAATATGTATTTTGCTCATATGGTGATAACGATACAGTTATAAGTACATGATGCAGTAAAAATATCTCATATGAATACTTTGAAAGCACACCGATAAGTTTTTTCAGAATCACGCACGGCAAATTTTTTATCCTATCCAGCGCATTTCCTGCTGCCATAAAAATCAGATACCACAAAATGCCTTCGACTGCAAATAAATACCATGTTACACGCTCTGGAAGCGGGATAAACACAACCAGGCACAACACTACAGCTGCTGCCACACCTGTGCGAAGCGATACGTTTTTTACATAGCAATACAGATAAATACCCGCCAGAAAAACAACCACATTTAATAAAATATCCTTGTCCACTCTTCCCGTATTTCCAAGAAGCTGTACCATCACTAGATAATAAAGAATCGCTGCGATTAGTGTTGGCTTTGGATAGCGCTTAACCAGTGCATACAATACCGGAAAGACGATGTAAAGGACAAGAATCATTCCGATAAACCATTCTCCGACAAGGTAGTGGCTTTGAATACCAAACAATGATGCATAGCCATCAAGTCCAGTAATAGTCCATAAAAATGACAAATCAAAAAGTTTAACTCCGCCGCCAAAGCCACCCATCAAGTAGCAGACAAAGTATGCCATATAAAATGATGGAAAAATACTCCACCAGCGCTTTTTATAGTAAGTTTTTAAGTCACTGCAGCGCTCATAGGAGATACACTGCGCGGCGCCGGACACCAGAATAAACAGTGACACTCCCTGCCAGCCAAGATACCCTTGCGCGCCAATTTTCGTTACGACAAACGGGCTTTCCATAAGGCGCGCACTCCACTCGCAGTTCATATGATAAAATACAATCAAAAGCATGGCAGCCGCACGCATAAGATCATAGGCAAAATAGCGTTTCTTACTCTCTTTTGTTTTTTGCTGTTCCATCAGATCCGTCCCTCTCTTTTTGCCTGAGCCTTTGAGTATCCGCAGCCACAATAGCTCTGACGGTACAAATCATGCTCCTTTGACAGCTCCACAGAACGCTTATAGCCATTCTTTTTCTTAAAATCTGAAAACAACCATGGGATGCCGTATTTTTCTCCCACTTCCGCCCCTATCTCATTTAATTTCTCAGCGTTTTTCATTGGACTTATGGAAAGTGTCGTTGTAACATAGTCAAACCCACCATCTGCTGCTAACTTTGCGGCTTCCTCTAAACGCAGCCTATAACAGGCAAAGCAGCGCTCACCGCCCTCGTCCATCTGCTCCATTCCTTTCGTGATCTCATAAAAGCGCTGTGGGTCATATGTTCCTTCCACAAGCTGAATCGGATAAACTGTATCAAGTTCCGAAATTAGACGTGCCTGTTCTGCGACACGTTTTTTGTACTCTGTCTCCTCTGTGATATTCGGATTATAGTAAAATACGGTAATCTTAAAGTAATTGGACAGATACTCTAACACATAGCTGCTGCACGGTGCACAACAGCTGTGCAAAAAAAGTGTCGGAACATGCCCGGCCTTTGTTTCTTTATCTATCGTCTCTTCCAGACGCTTCTGGTAATTAATTTTATTCATAAATTTCGTTTGGTTCCTTTCTTGTCTTTTTTCTATAACTCCATTATAATAAACTCCATGAAAAAAGAAAGGAGTTCTTTATATATATGGAAACAAAACTTGTTCTTCTTGGAACTGGAACGCCTAATGCATGCCCAAATGCAAGCGGCCCGTCTTCCGCAGTTGTTGTTGGGAATCGTGCGTATCTGATTGATTTTGGACCGGGCGTTGTCCGTCAGGCTTCTAAGGCTTATTTTAACGGGATTGATGCACTTCGCCCTGATCTTTTATGCACTGCTTTTTGTACCCATCTGCACACTGATCACACTGCCGGATATTCAGATCTTATTTTTACTCCATGGGTGCTTGAACGCAATACACCACTTAAGGTTTTTGGTCCAAAGGGACTGCGTCATATGACTGACCATATTTTAGAAGCATATTCCACAGATATTGATTTTCGCATTCATGGATTTGAAAAAGCAAATGAAAATGGTTATAAGGTGGATGTGACCGAAATTGAAAACGAAGAAAATCCTGGCATTATCTACCAAGATGAATATGTGAGCGTGGAGGCATTTCCTGTCAGCCACGGCACACTAACCTGCTATGGCTATAAATTCGTGACAGCCGATCGCACAATTGTAATAAGCGGCGACACAGCTCCTCTTGAACTGGTGGCCCAAAAAGCTTCTGGATGCGACATTTTACTGCATGAAGTAGAATATTCAGCTGGTATCTCTGCACGCGAACCAAAGTGGCAGAAATATCACAGAGAAGTGCATACATTAAGCACGGATCTGGCATGGGTAGCAAAAAAGGCTCAGCCTAAGCTTCTTGTTACATACCACCGAATTTACCATATGAATATCCAGGATAACCACATCAATCTGGCTGCTGAAATGGCTCGGCGCGATGAGGCAATCCTGGATGAGATTAAGACCGCTAGGTATGAAGGTTATACCGTAAACGGACGCGATTTGGATGTCTTCTAATGATGTGGGTGGCTGCCCGGTAAGCTTACAAAAGGTGGCCTCAACGAAGTGTTTGTCGGCCTCTCTTTTCCGCTGGCACCTGTTACCCTACTTATTATCATACGTTATCTTGAAAGTCCCGCTACAACGTTCGGCCTCGTAAATCACATTCGTCTCGCCGCCATTTATACTACGATAGTAAAAATTCTAGTACTTCATCTGCTGTTCTGATACGTGATATACACGTCGGTACAGCAGATTTTTTATTTTCTGGTATTCAGCTTCAGTAACTGTTCTCTGGTAAGTCATAATACGAAGTGGAATTGGGTTTCTTCCCGGAGCAATTGATGGCTGAGTATATGGATATGGATTATAGCAAAATCCATTTCTTTCATAAAAGCTAATACGCCTTTTTTCAAGTTCTCCTTCTGGCAGCTCAACTTCAAGACATGTCATTTTATTTACCTTAGCAAGGACCTCTCTTAACATGCGTCCTCCGATACCACCATTTCGTACTTTGCTGCTTACTGCAAAATGCTCAAAGAATAAGATATCATCAAACTCCCAGGCAGATAAAAATCCATCTATTTCTTTTGTTTCTTCATTTCTATGTATAAACACCTTATATTCTGGATTCTCAAATAGTTGTCTTTGACCTTCGTAGCCTCTGTATTCATCATCAGGAAAACTCGCTTCCATAATTGCATACATCTGATCAAAATCCTGTATTTTTAAAAGTTCTGTCATTTTACCCTTCCTCTCTAAAACATTTTTCCGTGTATTTATAAAGATACCTACTTTTCCGAGTAATTTCAAGCGTTCATTTCTGGTATTCTATAAAGTTGCATGAAGATCTTACATACTCTGCCAAATTAACACTGCACCGGAAATCATCAACAATACAATAACGAGTCTTTTAACAGTACGCTCTGGAATGCGCGTTCCTGCAAAAATGCCAAGGCCAAGACCGCCTAACATAAACGGCAATAACATCACCGCCTGCTTTGCAGCATCAAGTGTAATAATCCCCCAGCAAATATACAAAATAATTCGGAAGGTATTTTCAATAAAAAATACCACACTAATATTGCCCTTAAAAGCATGGCTGTCATCTGTGACACGGCTAAGGTATGCGCCAAGTAACGCCCCTACTCCGTAAAGGCCACAAAGAATTCCTGATAATACTCCGATGAAAATAGTAAAACCATTCGATTGTTTCATCGGACGTGGACGAAACTCACGAAGAAGCATTTCTGCTCCGATTAAAATAATTACAATACCGAAAATCATTTTAATTACTGTCGTATCTGCATTTTTCAAAAAGAAGGCACCCGGTATGCTGCCAAGCATGACAAGTGCAGATAGTGATCCGCAGATCTTCCAATTGATTTTTTTTCGTTCTTTCCATGCCAAAAGCAGATTTCCCGGGTAACCTAGCAATAATTCTACCGGAGAAATCGACGCATTATTTACTCCAAAACTTAAAATACTTGTAAAAACAAGAGTGTTTGCAAATCCACACAATCCCTTTATAAAAAAGGCGCAGATTGCCGCGATGATCCATAGTATCATAGGTTCTTTCTCCTTATATGTCTCTCCTTTATTTTAATGTTGTTTAGTAGTATAATGCGTCAATTCTAATATTTCAATAAATATTTAGGAAAAAATACTTATTATTTTGATTATACAGTTCTACTTTGTGACTCATCATCGTTACCTAGCTGGCGGTGAGACGATGGTTCTTTACGAGGCGGAACGTTGTAGCGGGACTTTCAAAACAATATATGATAATAGATAGTGTAACAGGTACCCGCGGAAAAGAGACGCCGACAAAGACCTCGTCGAATCCGCCTTTCGTAAGACTTTCGGGTTTCGCCCCTAAGTTCAATATGTTGAACTTTTGAAATAACGCTTGAACCATAAATTATATCGTGTTATAGTGTCCTTTGTAAAATTTTGAACTAACAAGAAAGAGGATTTTTTATGCTTCAATTTATTGAGACCGTCAATTCGGCCGTGAACAATTTCATCTGGGGTGTTCCGGCTATGGTTTGCATCTTTGGCGTTGGCCTTTATTTGAGTCTTCGCACACGTTTTCTCCAGATACGCAAATTTCCTTATGCAATTAAAACAACAATCGGACGAATGTTTCGCAAAAAGAACGCATCTGATGGTGCTTTGACACCATTTCAAGCTGTATGTACTGCACTTGCTGCAACTGTTGGTACTGGAAATATCGCAGGTGTTGCCGGTGCAATTGCAATCGGTGGGTCTGGAGCTATCTTTTGGATGTGGATCTCTGCTATTCTTGGTATGTGCACTAAATTTGCCGAGGTAACACTTGCCGTTCATTTCCGTGAGAAAAATGCTGATGGCGATCTGGTCGGCGGTCCAATGTATTACATAAAAAATGGTCTTGGAAAACGTTGGATGTGGCTTGCTTATCTTTTTGCCGCCTTTGGTGTACTGACTGTATTCGGAACTGGAAACGCAACACAGGTTAACACAATCACCACTGCTATTAATTCAGCTCTTATTGATTTTCACGTAATCTCTAATGATGCTGTGTCAACTTCTAATTTAATCATTGGTATTGTAATGGCTGTACTTGTTGCACTCATTTTGTTGGGCGGTGTAAAACGTATCGGACAAGTAACAGAAAAGCTTGTTCCTTTTATGGCATTATTATATATCGTTCTTGCTGTCGGTGTTATCGTAATCAATATCCGCACAATTCCTACAGTATTTGCTTCTATTTTTGAAGGTGCATTTAAACCATCTGCCGTAACCGGCGGCATTGTCGGAAGCATGTTTACCAGTATGAAAAAAGGAGTTTCCCGCGGTATCTTCTCTAATGAGGCTGGACTTGGTACTGGCTCCATCGCCCACGCATGTGCAGACACAAAAAAACCTGTAAAGCAGGGAATGTTTGGTATATTTGAAGTATTTACTGACACAATTGTTATCTGTACTTTGACTGCTCTTGTTATTCTTTGCAGCGGAACCACGATTGAATATGGAGCTGCAGCTGGCGCTGAGCTTACCATTTCTGGATTCACATCTGTTTACGGAAGCTGGGTTTCCATCTTTACCGCAATTGCAATGTGCTGCTTCGCCTTTTCTACTATTCTTGGATGGGGACTCTATGGTGCCCGCTGCATTGAATTTTTATTCTCAGAGAAAGTCATTAAACCTTTCATGGTAGCGTATTCTCTCGTTGCAATCCTTGGTGCAACAGCAAATCTTGGACTGATGTGGAGTATCGCAGAAACCTTCAATGGTTTAATGGCAATCCCTAACTTAATTGCACTATTTTTACTGTCTGGAACTGTTGTACGTCTGACAAAGGAATATTTCGCAACGGAAGGTGCAAAATAAAGAAAAATCTTAGCTTAACTCAAACATACCGTGATACAGCTGATAATATTTTCCCTTCTGCTCTAAAAGATCGTCGTGATCACCTCTCTCGACGATCTTTCCTTGTTCAAGGACCATAATTGCATTAGAATTGCGTACAGTACTAAGACGATGGGCAATGACAAATACAGTTCGTCCCTCCATCAGCTGATCCATTCCGCGCTCAATCAATGCCTCTGTACGTGTATCGACTGATGAGGTTGCCTCATCAAGAATGAGCACCGGCGGATCAGCTACGGCTGCACGCGCAATGGCAAGAAGCTGACGCTGACCTTGTGACAGATTGGCACCATCTGCCGTAACAAGTGTATCATAGCCATGTGGAAGGCGACGGATAAAGGAATCGGCATTTGCGATCTTTGCAGCCTTTTCAATTTCCTCCTGCGTCGCATCAAGCTTTCCAAAGCGAATGTTTTCGGCAACAGTGCCAGTAAATAAGTGTGTATCCTGAAGAACTATGCCAAGGGAACGGCGAAGCGCATCTTTTTTGATGTCACGCACGTCGATTCCATCATAAATGACAGAGCCACCCTGCACATCATAGAAACGATTGATCAAGTTCGTGATTGTAGTTTTTCCGGCTCCTGTAGAACCCACAAACGCAATCTTCTGCCCTGGCTTTGCATACAGACTGATCTGCTTTAATATCATGCGATCATCATCATATCCAAAATCTACATGATCAAAACGCACATCACCCTTTAACTCAACAAGAGTGCCATCGTTCTTTTGCCATGCCCAAAGACCTGTTTTTTCCTTGCATGGAACCAGCACTCCATTTTCCTTTTTCACGCGAATAAGATCTGTCTTTCCTTCGTCAATCTCTGGCTCCATATCCATTACTTTAAATACTCGCTCTGCTCCGGCGAGTGCAGCAAGTAAGAAATTACTCTGCTGCGTAAACTGGTTGATTGGAAGCGCTGCCTGACGCACAAATACAAGATAACTTGCCAGACTTCCTAAATCAGTATGACCATTTAAGGCTAACAGGCCACCAAGCACAGCGACAATCGCATAATTGATAAAGAATTTCCCCACTTCAAATTTTCACGCACAGTTCCTGAAATAGTACGTTTTTCTGTAGAGTAATATTTACACTGTCACGAAGTACACTTAAATCATAATCGCGCACGTTGACGCCGCCAACACAAACAACGCCCGTTGTCGCATCATACAGACGCGGAATTAGCTGAACAAGTGTCGTCTTTGCCGATCCTGTCGTTCCGATAACACCAATCGTCTGACCTGCCTGAATATGAAGATTCACATTCTCTAATGCATACTCGCGAGCATCCTCACGATATTTGAATGACACATTTTCAAAATCAATGCTTCCATCCTTGACTTTTTTCACTCCATTTTCTGGTGAGGTCAGAACAATATTCTCGTCAAGAATCTCTGCAATACGATGAGCACTCGCAAGAGAACGTGTCAATAAAAGAAACACATTTGCAAGCATCATTAGGGAATTTATGACCTGCCTGACTTAACCCAGCGGCAAGCCACTGGGGTTCCATTGACAGAGTTCTAGTGTCTGCGTACATCGCAAGGACTTTGGCACACACATCTGTTCAGGAGCAACAAAACTCGCGAACAAGCAGTCCTATGACCACATTTGTGTCGATTCGATGGAACTGAATCTTCACATTCG
>NZ_JAJEQN010000015.1:0-77617 GCF_020687335.1 Anthropogastromicrobium aceti | reverse complement strand
AACATTCGTAATCCGCTCATTTTTCTTTGAAAAATGGCTACTTACTCATGTTTTTGGCGGGTCAAGAGTTCAAAAAACCTCTTGCAAGCAAGCTTGCATCGGCTTTCTGACCTTTTGACCCTGGTATCATATCAATTTCTTTGCGCACATTTCCCATGCTGTCTCTTATTACGATACGACCTACTTCCTGAACACATTTCATTTGTTCATTCATAAATAAAATTGTGCCGTAACCATCAAGCATTGTGCCATCAGCTAAATAATACAAAATTTCAGAATACTCTTTTTCTGCATATGCAATTGAAAGTATGTCGACTCCTGCTGCACCTGTATTACTCTGGCTCGCCATGCGTGCCATGATTTTGCCATTCTCACTGATAAGATGAGTATCGTTATCTGTCCCGTATAAAAATTTCTTATTTTGATCAAACAACAGTCCAAATATATTTCCCTCTTGAATAACCTGTACATCTGAACATTGCAGGATCTCATTCATGATCTCTGCATCAACTTTTATTTTATTTCCCCATATAAGATTTTCTACAAATCCATTGCCACTTTCATCTAATCCCCAGTACCATAAACACACTTCGTCATACATGTTACCGATATAAATCTGATTTTGCGGATACGCATTTATTATATTAAATTCATCATCGCACCGATAATAATATATTTTCTGATGCTCGGCGGATGTTGTCTGTAAAAAGAACTCGTGTCTCCCCTCATTATTTGCTGTTACCGTAAGAAGACGCAGACCATTTCCTTGTGCATCTGGATTTTTAGCAAAAAATTCATCTTCTGACAAAACAATTTTTAATGTATTGTCATCACGCGTAGCTGTTAAAAGTCCTTTTTCATTCATATCGTTCCAACTGTTGTAAATTCTCCAGCCAGCTTCCCCACCAGTCCATGTCAGTCCTGATTGCTCTATCCATATGGTCTCTCCTTGCGCATTAACACATTTCGTATAATGACTGCCATCTGAAAAATACTCATTTATTAAAATCTCATCGCACAGCACGGTCAGAACATTCTCATTTTCCTGAATCATAATCAGCAGCTGTCCTGTCTTGTCATACACGGCACGTCTGCTGATAATAAAGTTGCCCTGCACAGTCACATCCTCTGCCCCTTCCTCTATGCATGTTCCGTCTATCCGATACAAATTGCCTACATCAGAGCCGATCATATACACAGAATCACTAAAAAGAGTCACGCTCTGCCTAGCCGGCTCCACAATCCACTTTCGATCCTTCAGAGAATAGATTCCCATCTGTGCACTCGCATAATCGCTGTCATCTGCAGCTCCATCCTCATATCCAGTATACAAAACAAGCGGTGTATTTTCGTCCACTATCATTCCATTGCTAATATATGCGCTATTTCCTGTGATTCCATAGCCAGGAAGTCTTAAAACTTCCTCTCCAGAAGAATCAAGCGCAAGAACCATATCTCCACCCAGCCAATTGTAGCTGCCTTCTCCTGTCGTCAGCACCAAATATTCATCTTCCGCGATTGGAAGGTTGTAAGCAAATTGCCCTCTCGGTGTAATACAAAGCTTACCATTCTGCATCGTACATACTGCATAGCGATCTGCATAAATAGCATTTGTGTCCTGCTCTATTAACGGTTCTCCATTTGCATTAAAATATAATGTATTCGGATTTGTTCCATTCTCATAGACAACAATTGTATCTTCATCCAGATTAACAACATTCTCCTGCAAAACTGTATGCCCTCTTGACTCAGAAATGACAGTTCCGTTTGAAATCAGCAGAGTAACAATATTGTTTGGATTTATCGTATTAATTGTAACGCCATACATTGGACCTGCGTTTGTAACATCTATATAAGAAACCTCACCGCCTTGTAAATCAACAGATGCCGTAACAATTGTCTCCTTTGTCCAAAAATTCGTGATTGTCAGAAGTCCATCAGCTGTAATTTGATACGTTAATGGCACACGGGTATCGTCTTCATAATAAGTATCTATAAATTCTTTTGGAAGTTCTTCAGTTATATTATACTGACTGTCACAGGCATAATAATGATATATAGAAGAACCTTCCTGGTTCTCGATTAAGCTAATAATAACTTCTCCTGTCTGTTTATTTTCACATACAATACTAATTTTAGTTCCATTTGGCTCCCATTCTGCATTTTGTGCAAGCCAGTCCGCTTCCTTTAATTTTGGATTTAACATCAAATCTGTTACAATTCCTTGTCCATCTGCTGTCTCCCAGCTAAGCAGATCATTTGCATCAGTTAAGTATAGCCAATCACTGACAGTCCATACTGTTGCCATCGTATCAACATCAAACATTATATACTCATTTGTACTAAAATCACATCCTAGCACATAATTTCCAAACTCGTATTGTGCAGTAAATGACGGATGTTCGCCAAGTAACTGTCCATCACAATCATACACATAATCTTCGCTATAAATACGATCTCCTACTCGCCTGAATACCTGATTATCCTGTGTCAGTTCAATACCATTGATATTATATAACTTTCCTTATGAATAGAGTGTACTGTCGCTGCTTGTAAATACCGTATCTGACAACTGATTCCAGTAAGTATGAAACTCCTGACTAAGTTGCAATTCTCCGCCGACATACATCTGATAGCCCACCGTTTGAAGATTATTTATCGGTACTCGCTCTCCATTCTTTACAAGAACACACTTTTTCCCTGTTAACAATTTTCCAGCAATAATAGTTTTAAGACTGCCATCCCATGCATTATATACAGATACTATACTTTCATCTGTCTGCACCATAAATTGATAGTTTGTTGAATTACTAAGCCAGCCACTCTCATTTGTTGTTTCCTGTAATGCAGCTTCTGTCGTCTCTGCTTGTGTCGTCTCTACTTGTGTTGTTTCTTCTTCTGTTGTTTCTGCTTGTGTCGTCTCTTCTTCTGTCGTCTCTTCCTCTGTCTCCCAATCAATTTCCTTTGTCTCTTCTGTCTGATATGGAAGTTGCATCGGAACATTTGAATGATCGATTCGATTTCTGCCTGTCTGAAAGAAGATTGCCGTACAAATTGCTGCTGCAGCGGCAAGTGTACCGCCTACAATAAAATATCCTGGCACACTTTTATCGCTCTGATAGTGCTTGTAATCCTCCGCCTCTAAGATAAAATCATCACGGATATCGCCCATCCACATCAAGATTTCCTGTTCTCGCTCTGCCATTTCAGGTGTTTGCTCTTTTGCATTTTTCTTAGATGTGCTTTCAAAATCATGCTTTTTCATAAACAGTGTCCTCCTTTCCACTTTGTTCCCAATAAACTCTAAAACGCTTTCTCATCTGATACAATGTGTTATAAACATTTTTTTCCTTTAAACCCATATGCTTTGCAATTTCCCGTGGTGTCTCCATATACCAAAATCGAAGCACGAAAATCATCCGATCTGTTCTTGTCTGTTTTTCCAGAAATCCATTCAGACGCTGCACAAAATCATCTCTGTCAATCATACGGCTAATAGCGTCCTCACCAATAAGATCACCAACTTCCTGCTCAATTACACTAATTTTTCCATATCCGCGTTTCCATGCCTTATTATGAATTATCTTGTTAAGCGATAAATTTCTTGTGATCCTTGCGACATATGCTCGAAGCGAATCTGGTCTGTTTTCCGGAATGCTGCACCATGTTTTCCACCAAGTATCATTTAAACATTCGCTCACATCCTCACGGTTCTGTATAATTTCCCATGAAATCTGTCTACAGTAATGTCCATAATTTATTTCAAGCTCTTCAATTGCAATCTCGTCTCGTATCCACAACAACCTAATAATGTCAATATCTGTCATCCCCCTGTCCTCTCTTTCTTCTCTGCGGCTGTATGCATTCTAATATAATACCTTATACCATATAAGACAAAATCTATAAATAAATTTCTTACAAAATCAAAATTTTTTCAAAAAAAGACAGCTGGTTTTCACCAACTGTCTCGCTTTTACTTTTATTTTTGCTCTTCTTTATTATCCTGTGTGGCTGCGCTGTCTGTTTCTTCTTTAGGTTCTCTTGATGCAAACATCTCTCTTGAGAAGACCTGTGTATCTGCTTGCTGCTGATCTTGCTGGGTCATAACGATATGAACCTGCTCGCCTTCTTCTGCTTCCTGTGCCTCTAACTCACGCTTAGCCTCTGCAACTACAGAATCACCATTTGCCTCGTCTTCCTTCGGGATATACTTATCAAAGATTACCACCAAGAAGTATGACTGTAAAAATGCAATCAGACCATAGCTTAATAAGATCAATGGTGGGAAGAACAGACATCCCACGATAACAGCTACTGCAATAACAATCATTGCCAGACTGCGGAAGATATGCTTTACACCGATGAACAGTGCATTTCTGAGTGTGAAGCGAATCTTATTGTAAAACTTTGCCTGAAGCGGATATACATAAACGAGTGTGATCAGATACAGTAAGAAAATTCCAAGGAATACAATTCCAAGAATACGGCTAATCTGTGTACCCATCATAAAGTATGCATAAATATCATACAAGAAGAATACAAGAAGCAGTGTCATGATGATACCGATCACACTTCCCTGCTTGAAGTTTTCCTTGAAGGACTTAAAGAAGCTTCTTACTGTGTACGACTCCTCATCCCTCACAAGTTTCAGTGTTACATAATACACCGCAGTTGATGCTGGTCCAATCGTAATGATTGGGATACAGCAGACAGCCCACAAAAGTGTCAGGATAAACACATCTACGAGTTTTCCCATAAACCGCCAAATTGGATTGTCAAGATTAAACAAGCTTCCCATTATAAGTACCTCTATTCCTTTTTCACATATTGCGCTGCGATCACGCAGACGCTCCCGGACGGCTATATTTTTTATTTGCCGCTCATAGATTTTATTATATATGAGGATTCCTAAAAATGCAAACGAATGATGCAGATTTTATGATTATTTTATACTAATCATACTATTTTCATTTCCATATCGCAAAAACTGTGTTACACTAGTATCATACTTCTTATACCACAGAAAGGCATGGATTAAAATATGAGAATTGAAGCAGATGACCCAAGCAAAAAACAACCAAAGAAGGAGGAATTTAACCCGGTAAAAAGTGAAAAACGCAGTTTTAAATCTGAAATTGCTAAAATGAAGTCAATGGGCTTTAAGGATGGATGGGAATATTTCTGGAGCTATTATAAGGTTCCAGTCTTTGTGATCATAGGTGTGATCGCCATTGTGATTAGTATCACCATGTCCGTAATCAGAAACAGCCGTCCATTTATCGTGCAGGTTCATGTTTATAACAACTACTTATCAGATAATGCTGATGTTGATTCCCTTGAAAAAGAATTTGCCGCCTATGAGGATATGAGCCTTAAAGACTATCAGATCAGTTTTAATCTGACAGAATATCTTGACTTTAGCGGATCAGACGAGGCTTCCTATACCTCTATGATGAAGGTAATGGCAATGGCAGCCGCTCACGATCTTGATGTACTCGGCGGCAATACTGCATTTGTCAATTATTATGGTGTCGGTGAGGAAGATAATACCTTATTTGCCGATCTCGAGGAAACACTTCCGCCAGCATTCTTCCAGTACTTAAAGGAACAGGATCGTATCCTTTACTTAAGCCGCACTGATGAAGCTGGCAAGGTCCTTGGCCAGTACGCAGCTGCAATAGACGTTAGTGATACTCGTATCGTAAATAAAAATTGTCTGTTAGGTACACCATGTTACCTTGGCATTGCTGTCAACACGTCAAGACTTCAGACTTCCATTGATTTTTTGGAGTGGATTTTTGATTATCAATAAATAAAAAAGTCCAATAGGCCAGATGAATATTCCGCCTATTGGATTTTTTTATTTTTTAATTGTACTGCTGTCATTTAATAAAATAGTTCCATATAAAAACAGTACATCTGCATTTGCCATTTCATCTGATTCAAAATCAATTAATTCTCCCAGTTTTTTTTGCGCGATATAACGGAGATCTACAACCACTATACTGCTGTAGGAATCAATTAAAAGAGGAATCAGACTGCTGCCATAGGAATCACGAAAGACGATTAGATTTTTCTTTTCTGCTGCCTTAGGATTTTCAATCCTAAGAAGTGCTGATGGACCTGACAGGAAAAAATCATAAGGATCATAGCCTGTCAGCTTATCCTTGTCATAAACAGTGCCTGTCTTTTTCGTCTCATAATTATAAACCTGTGCCTGTGAAATGATTTCACTGTCTATATACATAATCTTATCAGGTGTTACTTGAAGTGCCGCCTGACCGCTGTATACACCATAAAAAGAATCTGCTGCCTGACAAATATCATAGTCATCTGATAAAGTATCATTTTTCATATTTCTTTTTATCTGGTTGGCTGTTTCTATCAGTGCTTCCTGACGCCAATGGCTGTCTGTGAAATAGTATGCCTCAAGAGACAGCGTCTGTGTAAGATCAATAAATTTCGCATATGGCATCCCATTTTCAAAGTATTTAAAAAACTTATCATAATCCATCACCGGATACCCATTTTTCGCCGCAAGATAATATCCTTTATCTGGTACTATTGCTGCATAAATTTCATGGCTGCCATTTTTTAAATACTGTGTATAGACATGCTCAAATGCATTAACTGCATGTGACACGGAAGCCTCATTGATTTCGCTTTCTATTGATGCTGCATAGCCGTCTGCAACATAAATTCCATGAACATCTTTTTGCTGATACAAAGAAAACAGCGCTTTCGTTTTTAGCTTTCTAAATGTTTCACGAAATGGAAACTGATCCTGACTGTAACGCTCAAAGCCACTCATAAAGTTTCCCTTTCCCACACTGTCTTTTGTAAGCGCTGGAAGCTGTGCCAGACGTCTTCGCTCACAGACAGATATCTGATTTGGCGTATGAAACCATGCTGCAAGGCAAAGTATTCCAAATGTAAGTCCTGTTATAAGCAATGTGACAATAGCCTGTTGTTTTTCTTTTTTTATCATAAACTCTCCCCAATGCTTAAAACCTAAAATATAAAAATGGATTATATGAACCGTCCACCAAAAAGGCAGTTGCCAGCAAAAATAGTCCTACAAGCACAATCGGCATCACCCAATTAAGAATACTTCCTGCCTTTGTTTTCATAAATCTATTAAATGCTGTCACTGGCAGCGGTGTTGCTGCGATTGCTGCAAAAATAAGCAGCAGTCCATAGCTTCTTAGATAATACACACTTTGTACTGATATGACTGGCAATTTTCCTGCACCAAACAATCCGCCTATTCGCTGCATAGCCTGTGGTATTGTATCTGCTGAAAAAAGAATGAAGCTAAGTAAAATAATAAAAAGCAAATACAAATGTGAAATAATAGACGGCATTCGTTCCAGCCATTTTCCCCATAAAAATCGCTCGCACAAAAGAAGCACTCCAAAACCTGCTCCCCACAAGACAAAGTTCCATGATGCGCCATGCCACAGTCCTGTAAGCATCCACACGGCTATGACATTTCTCACATAAAGTCCAGTCTTTACGCGGCTTCCTCCAAGAGGAATGTAAACGTAATCGCGAAACCAACTGCCAAGACTGATATGCCATCTGCGCCAGAACTCTTTTACGCTGCGGCTAATCAGAGGATAATTAAAATTTTCTGGAAACTGAAAGCCAAAAATGCGGCCTAGTCCAATCGCCATATCACTGTAGCCTGAAAAATCAAAATAAATCTGAAGTACAAGCGCTGCCGCATACATCCACCAAGATAATATGCTTGGCTGCGATGTTTTTAGACAGATATCTGTCAGTTCTCCCAGTACATTTGCAATCAGTACCTTCTTGCTTAATCCTATCAAAAATCGCTGTATGCCTGATGCAGCAAGTGTGACGCTATGCTTTCTTTCCTGCAGCTCTCTTTCAATATCCGTGTATCGCACAATCGGTCCCGCAATCAGCTGCGGAAACAGCGATACATATGTTCCAAATGAAATAATGTTTCTTTGGGCTTTAGTATCTCCTCTCCAGACATCTACAGTATAACTGATGATCTGAAATGTATAAAAACTTATTCCTATTGGAAGAGACAGCTTAGAAAGAGGCAGTGACACACCTGGCAGCTGATTCACATTTTCAATTAAAAAATCAGCATATTTAAATATAAGAAGAAATGACAGGCTGACCGCCACAGATATCCACATGAGGATGAGTCCGCTTTTTTTATTCTGTTTTTTTTCAATCATAAGTGCAAAAACAAAACCACTCACAATTGACACAATCATAAGCACAATATAGCGCGGCTCTCCCCATCCGTAAAAAATCAGGCTGAACACAAAAAGCACTGCATTTTTCAATTTCCGCGGTGCTGCAAAATAGCACACCAGCACCGCCGGAAGGAAATAATATAAAAATGGAAGTCCGGAAAATAACATTTTATTTTTTTATTTTTTATTTTGGCTGATAGGTATTGTCTGGATTACCGCATACCTCTGTGAATGCAGCTACAGCATCGTCCATGCTGTAAAGCTCATGATCTGCCATAAAAAGCATAATAATATTATCCTTTGATACTACAGTCAGCTCATCTGCCTCTACACATACCCACTTGCGCGGATTAATTCCATCTGCCATTTTCTGTGCAATATCAGCTGCATCTGCCTTATCCTTAAGTCTAACAAGCACAAGTGAATATGCCTGTGAACCCATCATTGGCTCAGATACAATTGCTGCATCAAGCTTTTTCACATCATCCATCGTCAGACCTGTATAGGAAGATACTGCATACTCATCATCAAAATCAACAGTGTCAGTTTCCACATCAAAATCTGGTCCCTTGATTGCATACATCTTATCTAACAGCTCACTAAGCTCTGCATCTAACTGCAAAACGTTTTCATCAGTTGCTGCTGCCTCTGATTCACTCTCAGATAACGTCTCTTTTGTTTCTGTCTCTTTTTCTGTTTGATCCTCAGTCTGCGCTTCTGTCTTCTTTTCAGTTGCTTTCTCGGTTTCCTTCTCAGTTTTCTTTACGGTTTCCTTTTCATTTGCCACTGTGCCTGATGGCTTTGTTGACTCTGGCTTTTCATTTCTGCCGCATGCGCTCATAGAGAGTGCTGCCGCTGTCATTAAAATAATAAGTCCTGTTTTTCTCATGATTTTCTCCTTTCATAAAACAAACAGGGACAGGGAATGTGACTTTTAACGCCGCATTACCCTGCCCCCGATGGCATTTAAACTTCTATCTTATTGTTTTCTGCATTGCACAATTTTATACATGCATCGCATATTTCCAATTCATTACAGTTCAACTGTTACCTTGTCAAGCTCCCAGATCTCGTCAACATACTGCTGGATGGTACGGTCAGATGTGAACTTTCCGCTGCATGCGGTGTTCATCATAACGATGTGTGCCCATCTTGTCTGATCCTGATACAGCTCGTTAATCTTCATATGTGCCTCATGATAGGACATGAAATCCTTGAGGATGAAGTATGTGTCTGCGCGGTCGCTGCTGTAGGTATTAAGCAGTGAATTGTAGATATCGCGGAACAGCTCCGGATCCTGTGGTGAATAGAAGCCATTGATTAACTGCATAAGAACCTGACGAATCTCCTGATTCTCGTTGAAAATCTGCATTGGATCATAGCCGCCATTCTTCTCATAATTGATAACCTCATCTGCGGTCATACCAAAGATAACAGCGTTGTCCTTGCCAACTTCCTCAAGAATCTCTACGTTTGCACCGTCAAGTGTACCGCAGGTGATTGCACCATTTAACATAAACTTCATGTTACCAGTACCAGATGCCTCCTTAGATGCAGTAGAAATCTGCTCTGAAACATCAGCTGCTGCAAAGATAATCTCTGCATTTGATACACGATAGTTCTCAATGAAGACTACCTTGATCTTGCCGTTGATGGACTTATCATTGTTGATGACATCTGCTACAGAGTTGATCAGCTTAATGGTCAGCTTTGCACGGCGATAGCCTGCTGCTGCCTTTGCACCAAAGATGAAGGTATGTGGATAATACTCCATATCTGGATGGCTCTTTAACTCATTGTAAATGTACATAACATGCAGGATGTTTAAGAGCTGTCTCTTATACTCATGCAGACGCTTTACCTGTACATCAAAGATGGAACGCGGATCAACGTCAATTCCGTTGTGCTCCTTGATATACTTTGCAAGACGAACCTTGTTCTGATACTTGATGTTCATGAACTCCTGCTGGCTCTTCGGATCATCTACAAACAGCTTAAGCTTTGAGATCTCCGGAAGGTTGGTAATCCATGCATCACTGATCTTATCAGTTACCCAGTTTGCAAGCAGTGGGTTTGCATGAAGCAGGAAACGTCTCTGTGTGATACCATTTGTCTTGTTGTTAAACTTCTCCGGCATCATCTGGTAGAAATCCTTTAACTCCTGCTTCTCCAGAATTTCTGTATGAAGCTTTGCTACACCGTTTACAGAATAGGAACCTACAATTGCCAGATGTGCCATGCGAACCTGACCGTCATAGATGATTGCCATTTTTGCGATCTTCTCATGGTTGCCCGGGTAGGTAGCTTCGATTTCCTCTACAAAGCGGCGGTTGATCTCCTCAACGATTCCGTAAATACGCGGAAGCAGACGTGAGAACAGCTCGATTGGCCACTTCTCAAGAGCCTCTGCCATGATGGTGTGGTTGGTGTAAGCACAGCACTTTGTTGTGATTTCCCATGCAGCCTCCCATGTCAGATTCTCCTCATCCATAAGGATACGCATAAGCTCTGCTACTGCCATAGACGGATGGGTATCATTCATCTGGAATGCAACCTTCTCGTACATCTTTGTAACATCGCCATTATGAGCCTTCTTATATTTATTTACAGCTGTCTGCAAGGAAGCTGAAATGAAGAAGTACTGCTGCTTTAAACGCAGCTCCTTTCCTGCATAGTGGTTATCGTTCGGGTAAAGTACCTCTACGATATTCTTTGCCAAGTTCTCCTGCTCAACTGCCTTCTGATAATCACCCTTATCAAAAGAATCCAAGTTAAAGGTATTGATAGGCTCTGCATCCCAAATACGAAGTGTATTTACAACGTTGTTGCCATATCCTACGATTGGCAGATCATATGGTACAGCACGAACAGACTGATATCCTGCCTGTCCAAAATGCTCTCTTCCTGTCTCGTCCTTTGTTACTGTTACGTAGCCGCCAAACTTAACCTCACAAGCATACTCAGCACGGCGAATCTCAAATGGATAACCATCTCTTAACCAGTCATCCGGAACTTCTCTCTGATAACCGTCCTCGATCTTCTGTGCAAACATACCATACTTGTAACGGATTCCACATCCATATGCCGGATAGCCAAGTGTTGCAAGAGAATCTAAGAAGCATGCTGCCAGACGTCCAAGACCACCGTTTCCAAGTGCCGGATCCGGCTCCTGATCCTCGATAGTATTCAAATCAAAACCGAGTTCTTCAAGAACCTCCTTTACCTCATCCTGTGCACACAAATTTAAAATGTTGTTTCCAAGAGCACGGCCCATCAGAAACTCCATTGAAAGATAATACAGCGTCTTTGCATCAGTGCGCTCAATCTCCTTGTGAGTTGCAATCCACTGATCAATGATATCATCCTTCAATGCATAGGATACTGCCTGAAAAACCTGCTGCGGAGTTGCCTCATCGATGGTTTTTCTGTACAGGGTCTTTACGTTGTAGATGATCTGCTTTTTCAGCTCAGCCTTATCAATCGTTGTTTTCATTTCATCCTCCTTAGGTTTATTCCTTGCTGACAGTGAGTACAACAGTCTCGCCGTTGATGCTCCACTCCTTGGTGTAGCCGCTGATCTCACTGTCTGTCAGCTTATCTGCAAGTACATCTGCACAAATCTCATCTGCATACTTGCTGAAGATGGTCTCAATCTTTACATTGTCCTTGTAGCCGACTGTGATGTGATCCGTTACCTCGAATCCTGCTTCCTTACGCATCGTCTGGATCTTACTGATGATCTCTCTTACAAAGCCTTCTTCAAGCAGCTCTGGTGTTAAGTTGCAGTCTAATACTACTGTAACATCCTGATTGCTCTCTGTTACATAGCCTTCTTTCTGCGTCATATCGATCAAAAGGTCTTCCTCAGTAAGAACAACCTTCTCGCCATCAAAATCAAAGGTGACAGAACCATTTGCCTTTAACTCATCCATAGTGGCATTGCCGTCTACAGAAGAAAGGGCGGTACGGATCTTTCCAAGAAGCTTTCCGTACTTCGGACCTACTGTACGAAGCTGCGGCTTAAAGGTGTAGGTAGTAAATGAACGTACATCGTCTGTAAATGTAACTGTCTTAATATTTAACTCGTCTGCAATGATATCCTTAAAGAACTCGTTTAATGTAAATGGTGCCTTTACAAACATGTTTGCAAGCGGCTGACGGTTCTTCATGTTTCCACTGTTTCGGCATGCGCGGCCAAGAACAACAACCTTTAAAACAAGATCCATGTCTGCTTCAAGTTCCTTGTCTACATGTGCCTCATTTGCCTTTGGATAATCACACAGATGGATGCTCTCCGGTGCGGATGGATCTACCTTTACAACGATATTCTGATAGATCTCCTCTGTCATAAACGGAATCATCGGCGCTGCTGCCTTTGCAATTTCAGTCAGACAGGTATACAGCGTCATATAGGCATTCACCTTATCCTGCTCCATTCCCTTTGCCCAGTAGCGCTCACGGCTGCGGCGTACATACCAGTTACTCAAATCATCAACAAATTCCTGAAGTGCCTTTGCAGTCTCTGGAATCTTGTAGTTTTCCAGGCTGCTGTCGCATGTCTGAATCGTAGAGTTTAACTTAGACAAAATCCACTTATCCATAACGGAAAGCTTCTCATAATCTAATGTGTGCTCCATCGGGTTGAAGTTGTCGATGTTTGCATACAGTACGTAGAAAGCGTAGGTGTTCCACAGAGTACCCATGAACTTACTGCGGCCTTCCTTTACTGCATCATCGTGGAAACGGTTCGGAAGCCACGGTGCGGAATTGGAGTAGAAATACCAGCGGATTGCATCTGCTCCGTGCTGGCGCAGTGCATCCATTGGGTCAACGGCGTTGCCCTTGGACTTACTCATCTTCTGACCGTCTTTATCCTGAATATGGCCAAGAACGATAACGTTCTTATAAGGTGCTTTGTCAAATAAAAGAGTTGAGATTGCAAGCAGGGAATAGAACCATCCTCTTGTCTGGTCTACTGCCTCACTGATAAAGTCAGCCGGGAAATTCTTCTCGAAGACTTCCTTATTCTCAAATGGATAATGATACTGTGCAAATGGCATAGATCCTGAGTCAAACCAGCAGTCGATTACTTCTGGTACTCTTGTCATCAGCTTTCCACACTTCGGGCAGGTAACATGAACCTGATCGATGAATGGACGATGAAGCTCAATATTATCCGGACAGTCTGGTGACATCTTCTTTAATTCTTCCTTGCTTCCGATAGCATGCATATGACCGCATGAACACTGCCAGATATTCAGTGGTGTTCCCCAATAACGGTTACGGCTAAGTCCCCAGTCCTGAACGTTTGTCAGCCAATCGCCAAAACGCCCCTTACCGATGCTCTCCGGAATCCAGTTGATGGTGTTGTTGTTTGCAATCAGATGATCCTTTACAGCTGTCATCTTGATGAACCAAGACTCTCTTGCATAGTAGATAAGCGGAGTATTACATCTCCAGCAATGAGGATAGCTGTGCTCAAACTTCGGTGCTGCAAAGAGCTTGCCTTCTGCTTCCAGATCCTTTAATACTTCCGGGTCTGCCTTCTTGACAAAAAGTCCTGCATACGGAGTCTCTTTAGTCATCTCACCCTTGCTGTCTACTAACTGTACGAACGGAAGATCATACTTTCTACCGACCTTTGCATCGTCTTCACCAAATGCAGGTGCAATGTGAACAATACCAGTACCATCACTCATAGTAACATAGCTGTCACATGTCACAAAGAAGCCCTTCTTATTCTGCTTTGCAGCAACATCTCCAGAACACTTAAACAGTGGCTCGTACTCCTTGTACTCAAGATCCTTTCCTTTATAAGTCTCAAGAATCTCATATGCCGGCGCATCCTCTGTCTTAAGACGACCAAGTACGTTCTCAAGAAGTGCCTCTGCCATGTAATAGGTATAGCCATCTGCTGCCTTTACCTTGCAGTAGGTATCCTCTGGATTTACACAAAGTGCAACGTTTGACGGCAGTGTCCATGGTGTAGTTGTCCATGCTAAGAAGTATGCGTCCTCACCCTTTACCTTGAAACGTACAATTGCAGAACGCTCTTTGACATCCTTATAGCCCTGTGCAACCTCATGACTTGAAAGCGGAGTTCCACATCTTGGGCAGTACGGAACGATCTTAAAGCCCTTGTAGAGCAGTCCTTTGTCCCAGATTGTCTTTAATGCCCACCATTCAGACTCAATGAAATCATCGTAATAAGTTACATATGGATTTTCCATATCAGCCCAGAAACCAACGGTCTCGGAAAATTCTTCCCACATACCCTTATATTTCCAGACATTTGCCTTACAGCGCTCGATAAATGGCTCAACTCCATACTGCTCAATCTGCTCTTTTCCATCAAGACCAAGCTCCTTCTCTACTTCAAGCTCAACCGGAAGTCCGTGTGTATCCCAACCGGCCTTTCTCGGTACCTGATATCCTTTCATGGTTCTGTAACGAGGGATCATATCCTTGATCGCACGGGTTACCACGTGTCCAACATGCGGCTTGCCGTTTGCTGTCGGCGGACCGTCATAAAACATGTACTCAGGGCAGCCCTCTCTCTCCTCGATACTCTTTTCGAAGATATGATGCTCTTTCCAGAATTTGGAAACTTCCTTCTCCCTCTCCACAAACTTTAAGTCTGTAGGAACCTTATTGTACAACATAGTTTTCTCCTTTCTCATACGCTACAGCGCGTATACCATCGCTGTATGATATATGCTTTCCGATAACGTTGGAATAACGTCCTGACTTACTTTAGCACTCTGTCATTAACAGACAGTCTATCATTTCAGTCGGCAACTCCGGAGTGATGTTCATCTTTTGCCCACAGTATCCGCCTCTCATCCTTTGCGGTTCGCTGTCCTGCTTTATGCTTAGATTACTGTCTCCATCAGCGTCTTTTTGCCGTGCGGATTTGCTATAAATCCTGACTACACGACACACACGGTTAGTATATCGGTTTTTGAAAGCCTTGTCAAGGAATGTGTCCAGAACACTTTGATTTTCGCGGTTTTCGTATATTTTTCCATATTTTGGTTAATACTTTGGACAACATGATAAGGAGGTATTGATTTTCAAAATGACACACAGAAAAAAACTCACAATTTTTCTTTTAGCTGTTGCAACACTTTTCACATTTGTTCTTTTGATTCACCCATATCGAAAAAATGATTCTTCCCTGCTTTCTGATAAACTTTTACGCTTTCGCGTCCTTGCAGACAGCGATTCTTCGATTGACCAGTATGAAAAAAATGAGCTGAGTAAAAAAATGATTACTCTTCTTTCTCCTGCACTTTCAGATATAAAGACAAAAGAAGAGGCACTCACACTTTTACGTGAAAGCCTCCCCTTTTTAAATGCTTACTGCAATTATGTGCTGTCCGATTATGGCGCGCAAAATTACGCCTCTTGCACACTCGGTTCCCATCTCTTTCCTTATAAAACATATGGAAACTATCAATTTCCAGCCGGTATATACGACACACTTCTTGTGACAATAGGAAGCGGACGCGGCTCAAACTGGTGGTGCCTTGCCTTTCCGCCTCTTTGCTTTGCCAATGAAGCTTTTATTGACGTGCCAGATTCTTCTAGTCAGACACTTTTTGATCTGCTTGGTCCTGACTTGTTTGATGAAATCTGCCAAAAAGAAAAGCCAAAGCTTACGCTCGGACTTTTCTTCTAGCTATTATAAGTTTTTTAAAATATTTTCTTCCTGATTATCGATATGAATACTTATCGCTGTCTTTGCCCGCTCACACTCTCCTTTTATGATGGCATCAGTGATCTCTCTGTGCTCACGCCGCAAATCTTCGCGCATATTCGCATCTTTAATATATTCAAAGCGATATCGATACATCTGCTCTCTTAGATTGTTTAAGAGCATATCTAGCTTTGGATTTTTTGTCGCCATATAAATGACTTTATGAAACTCTTCGTCCTTTTGCGCAATCAGGCGAAGATCGTTTCCTCTGCTTGCTGTAGCAAATGCTTCCTCTGCCTGACGCAGTGCTATACGCTCCTGCGGTGTGATTCTGGAAATGGCAAGACAGACAGCAAGACATTCCATTGCCTTTCGAACCTCTAATACATCCCTCACACTCTGCGCGGAGATTGTTGCTACCTGTGCACCCTTTCGCGGTGCCATCACAACAAGACCTTCCTGCTCTAATTTATGAATTGCTTCTCTAACCGGTGTACGACTTACTCCAAGACGCTGTGCAAGTGCTACCTCGATCAAACGTTCTCCCGGTTTTAACTCTCCCTTTAGTATTTTCTGTCGGAGTGTTTCAAATACAACATCCCTAAGGGGGAGGTATTCATTTATCTGGAAATCCTCCATACGGACCTCTCTTTCTCACTCTTATTTTCTTTTAGTAACCATTTATGTAGTTACTGTTAATGTGGCACTCATTACCAATAATTTACTGGTGTCTCCTCGCGAACACGGTACAGATCTGTGACATAGACAAGCGGAACCTGTCCCCACTCTAGCAGAGCTTCTTTTGCGCGAAGTGCCATCTCATAATTATCAAACAGTGCAAATACGGTTGGACCGCTTCCACTCATAAGCGATATTAAGGCTCCATTTTCCATAAAGCGCTCCTTGATCTCTCCGATAATCGGATATGCCGGAATCGTAACACTCTCAAGCACATTTCCCATATATGGAAGCATGCCATAAAGATCCTGACGGCATATTGCATCTGCTAAACCATAAATATCAGGATGTCTTGTTGTCTCATCAAGACGCAGATTTTCATAGACAAATCGTGTGGAAACGGAAATTGCCGGCTTCGCAATGACAACGTAGCACGGCGGACATGCCGGCAGTCTTGTAAGTTCTTCTCCAATACCCTCTGCAAGTGCTGTTCCTCTCATTAAACAATATGGAACATCTGCACCTAATCTAAGTCCAAAATCCATCAATTCTTCTAATGTATAGCCCATATAAAAGATTCGGTTCATCGCATATAATACAGCTGCTGCATCTGCGCTGCCGCCAGCCATACCTGCTGCCACTGGAATACGCTTTTGAAGGCTGATGCTGACACCGCCGCGAACAGGCTGACTTTCAAGCATCATGCGCGCTGCCTTATATGCAATATTATTTTCATTCACAGGAAGAAAATGCAAGTTACTGGATATACGTATCTCCGGCTCTGGAATACGATAAACAGTAACTCTGTCAAACATGCGGATTGTCTGCATAATCATGCGAACCTCGTGATATCCGTCTTCACGTTTTCTGACAACGTCCAGACCAAGATTAATTTTAGCCATTGCTCTTAACTGCATTAAATCCATATTTTTTTATCACCCTTCTAAAAACTTGTACATGCTTTTCTTTTGTATACGGCTTGTACTTTGTATACATCATTATAATAAAAAAGAGACTTCTTTGCAAGTGTTATTGCAAAAAAGTCTCGGGTATGCAGCCTGGTAGGTTATGAAAGCCCTTCGGTGTAATGTTTTCGTCGACGGACCAAACTCCGCAGGCTCCTGTTACATTCTTTCTCATCAAACATTACTTTGAAAGACCTGCTCCAAGTGTCCGTCTCGTGAAAACCATTCACCTTCGGGCTTGCCATAATTATCGCTTAATGCGACTTCGGCGAAGTGTTTGTCCCTCAGTTTTCGTTAACTTACAGAGAGCTGCTCATCTTTTCGAGAAGTCCTTCTGGGGCTTCTTCCATCTTTCCTTCGTCGCACAATGCTGCCATCTTTGGATCTAACGGCAGGTAGTCGATTACTGAGATGCCGTGCTCTGCTGCTACTTTTTCGATATGGCTTGTTCCAAACAGGAAATGCTTTTTTCCACAATCCGGACATACGAAGTATGACATATTCTCTACGATTCCAAGTACTGGAACGTTCATCATCTCTGCCATTTTTACTGCCTTTGTTACGATCATAGATACAAGCTCCTGTGGTGATGTAACGATGACGATTCCGGCTAGCGGCAGGGACTGGAATACAGTCAGTGCAACATCACCTGTTCCTGGCGGCATATCAACAAACATGTAATCTACATCACCCCAGCAAACCTCTGTCCAAAACTGTGATACTGTTCCTGAAATGATTGGACCTCTCCAGACAACTGGATCTGTCTGATCTTCAAGCAAAAGATTTAAGGACATTACCTTAATTCCATTTTTTGTTACCTCTGGAAGCAGTCCGTCATCATTTGCAACGGCATGATCATTTAAACCAAATGCTGTCGGGATTGATGGTCCTGTAATATCAGCGTCCATAATTGCTGTCTTATAACCTTTGCGGTTCATTGCAACTGCCAGCAAAGAAGTCACCATGGATTTTCCAACACCACCCTTACCGCTGACAACACCAATTACCTTCTTTACACGGCTGTGTGCGTTTTCCTTTACCTGCATACTCTGTGGACCCTTTGCTGTATTCTGACTGCATCCCTCGCAGGAACTTTTTCCACATGTTCCCTTACTGCTGCATTCACTCATTTTAATTTCCTCTTTTCTTTCTTGATCAGTACATTATTAGTAACTATTCAGAATTTTATTTACATAACTCAAGTTTGCATGAATCTGAATAGTTACAATCATTATATCAGACATTCGCAAGTTTGCAATGCTTATGTTCTTCAAAGCTTGTATCTTGCGTATTCACCATCTTCAAAGCTCTTCCAGATAAATAAACCATTCTCAAGCGTCATATAACCATTTTTGCTTCCATTTTTCGGGATTGAAACGGAACCTGGGTTAAAGAACAGCCCTCCGTCAGTCGGTTCTGTGATCGGAATATGTGTATGACCTGAAAGCACCACATCTTTCTTTTGAAGCGGTGGAAAACTTTCGTCTTTTCTGAAATCTTTTCCATACACATGACCATGTGTCAGATAAATCACGCGATCTTTTTCCATGATCCAGCTGTAATCAGCCATAATCGGAAAATGAATTAGCCACTGATCTACGTCTGCATCACAATTTCCTCTAACGCAAAGAATATGGTCGCTGATTTGATTTAACAGATCACACACTCGCTGCGGATCATACTCTTTTGGAAGTGCATTTCGTGGTCCATGGTACAAAATATCACCTAACAGTATCATTCTGTCTGCTTTTTCATTTTGATATGCATCCATCAGTTTGCTGCACCAGTAGGCAGAGCCATGGATGTCAGATGCAATTAATAATTTCATTCTCTTTTTCCTTTCGTCAAACAATAGTTGAATTTTTCTTTAAATTCTTTTATAATGTGATACCGAACTTATTATACCACATTAGGAAGGGAGTTACATTATGCGCATTCGCACATTTTTCAAAAAAATAGCTGCCTGCACGCTGTCAGCGGCTGTTCTTCTTTCTCCAGCCTCTGCCCTTGGCGCTGACATACAAACAGATATGACCTCTGCTGAATCACAAGATACAGAATCTGCTGCAAGTGAAACAGAAGATCTCTATGGTGTTGAGGCTTACGCAAATCTGGAAGCTATTTATCAGAATTTCCCACAGCGAATTAATGACGAAAACAATCGTTCTGAGAATGTCACTAATGCAGGTTTGTGGATTCAGTCACAGCTTGAAAGCTATGGCTATGAGGTTTCTACACATGATTTTACTCATTTTAACTTTACAGGAACCAACTATTTTGTCACTAAGCCAGGTAAGTCTGACAAGACAATCATAATCGGTGCTCACTATGACAGCATGCCAACTGCCGGTGTCGATGACAATGGCTCTGGAGTGTCAGTTCTTCTTGAGCTTGCCCATCGCTTTTATGATATGGACACACCTTGTACTTTGCAGTTTGTATTCTTTGACACAGAAGAATATGGTGCATATGCCGGTTCAAGCTGCTTTGTCTACACCTACCTGATGACAAATAACCTGCTTGATGATGTGCTTTGCTGCATCAATATTGATTCCATCGCAGGCGGTGATCGTCTCTATGGTTATGGCGGTGAATATGATGAGGACGGAAAGCTTACTCGTGAATGGGTCTATGACGAAGCTAATCTTATTGCAGATGATCTAGGACTTGACCTTTACACACTTCCAGAACAAGTTACTGAGTTTCAGTCTCCGACAAGACTTCTTGGAAGTGACAGCTACTATTTTGCCAAGGAGGGCATTCCTTACCTTTATATGGAAGCAAGTCTTTGGTGCAATGATGACGGAACAGGCGGCAATGATGAAACACATTTAACGTGCCACTATCAGACAGCAAATGAAGCGTTTGCCTCCACCGGCGGTCAGATCATGCATACAGAATTTGATGATCTGAATCGTTTAAATGAACTGCTTCCTGGCCGTGTCCAGAAAAATCTGCATGATGCAAGCGCAATCGTAACCGGAATGCTTCTTGACATTTCTCCAAACACAGAGGCAGGAATTGCCGCGGGCAAGGCTGCTGCAAGCGCTGCTGCACAAGAGGAGTCGTCTAGCATTGATAACTCTATCGAGGAGAACGTCTCTGAGGACAGTTCATTTGAAAATGATACTTCTGAATCTATTGAATCTGAAACACAGAATGCTTCACTTGATGAACCAAACGAAAGCGCAGCGTCAGTCATCGAGAGCGATCATAAATTTATGACCGGACTGTTTGCTGCCGCTGCGATTGTATTAATTCTATTTGTTGTTTTTCTTTTGACTGCTGCTCTTACTGCAAACCAAAGACGCCGTAAGCGTATCCGCCGTTTTGGAGAAGACTATAAGAAGAAAAAATATTAACGTCGTATTACTTACCATATACCTTTAGCTGTGACAATGCCGGGAACGGAGACGGATCATCTGCCTTGATCAGTTCCTCAAGCTGTACCCAGCGAACTTTCTTGGGCGGGAATGTAAATTCCTGCCCTTCGTCTGTCTTAACAAGATCACAAACCATTGTAGTATCATCTGAGAAACGTACAGTTGCCTTTGTCCACCATGCATCGTGTGGGAAATCTGCACGTGTATAGATTTCAATACGATCAGTTGTTACTTCTCTTCCAAAGTCAACACGCATTGTTGCCTGTGGATTTCTGTTGATTCCCCAGGAACCATATGGCCAGTAGCCATGAGAATGATTTGAGGTTACACCGTCAATGGCATTGCGTGCTGCAAACACGGACTCACCGCGAGTTTCAACATTTGCTGTTGCGTGCGGATAGCAATTAGTATCTCCGTGCTGATCCATCACATTGACTGCCAAATTGCGGTATGACTCGTATTCCCACTCTCTTGCCTTTCTGGCAGTAATCAAATGACTCTCACCTGAGAAAATCTTCGGTGAATAGCACACCTTCTTTTCTCCAAATGGAATCTCATAAGAAACCTCGCCTGTCACATAGACAAGTGCCTCTCCTAATGCATCATCTGCCTGAAATACATAAAATGCCGGAGTCTCATCTACCAAAAATACAACGCGATCCCCTTCTTCATATGTACGTGAAACTGGTAAGTTTACTTCCCTTGTTCCTGCAGCCTCTGCAATAATTGTTCCTTCTTTGTTAACTACCTGTACCTTAATCATAGCTGATTTACCCATACTTCCATTTCGCCTTCACCACGGTTTGCCCATGCATAGTAAGGGATGAAACGAAGTTCCTTTCCTTCATATACTGGCTTTTGCCATGTTTGATATAAGCCATTTTCTACTGTTACCGGCTTCTTTGTCTTTGCGTCTACACGCAGCATAATCATCGTAAAGCCAAGCTCATCAGTCTTTTCCTCAGTAAAGACGGCATCTGGCTTTACTCGCACAAGCGGCAATCCCTGTCCATTGTCAGCTTCCTCTAAGCAGTAAACAACCGGTCCTCTCATAATGGCAACCTTGCCCTCATCCTGACGAACTCTGCTGTCTGCCTGCATTACCTTTACCTTCATTGCAAAGCGAAGCTTTAACAAATCCCCTTCTTTCCACTCACCGCTGACATACAGATAGCCGTTTTCCATACGGCACTCCTTGCCAACAGCACCTTCCAGCTCGAAATCTTCACCGCACCAGCCTGGAATGCGAAGTGCTACTGTCATTGTAACTGGCTGTTCACTCTCTACCTTGAGTGTCACATCTCCATCCCACGGGAGGCCAGAAGTAATAACAACCTGCGCCTTCTGTCCGTTTACCTCTTTTTCAACAGTACCGCCTGCATACAAATGTACCCACAAGGTATCTTCATTTTCTGTGTATGCATAGGAACCAATAGAACTGATCAATCTTGCTAAGTTTGGCGGACAGCAGGCACAGCCAAACCACTTTTGACGAACAGGCTTTACATGCTGCTTGCCTGGATCATCATGACAGCTTCTTGGATTGACAGATAACGGATTGACATAGAAAAAGCTCTTTCCGTCAAGTGCCATACCGCTTAAAACGCCATTGTGAAGCGCCAGCTCCATAACATCTGCGTATTTTGAATCTGGATTCATCTCAAGCATACGGCGGGCAAAGAAAACAAGACCGATAGATGCACACGTCTCAGCATAAATAGTATCATTTGGCATATCATAATCAAATGTAAATGCCTCACCATGATGCGTCTGTCCGATTCCTCCTGTCACATACATCTGTTTTGTAGTGATGTTATTCCAAAGCGTCTCGCATGTCTGATACAAGGAATCATCTCCTGTCAGTCTTGCCACATCTGCCATACCAGAGTAGAGATAAACGGCGCGAACAGCATGACCCATCGCTGTTTTCTGCTCTCTCACTGGCAAATGTGCCTGATAATACTGATAGCGGATCTTTGTCTTCTTTTCCTTTTCTGTAACCTTGCCCTCACTGTCAAAGTAATACGGCTGCGTGCCTCTCTGGTTGACAAAATATTCAGCTAGCTTTTTATATTTTTCATCACCCGTAACCTCATACAGACGGACAAGTGCCATCTCTGCAATCTCATGACCAGGATAACCCTTACATTTGCCTTCTTCTGTTCCAAAATATGATGCAATGAAATCAGCGAAACGCATTGCTGCCTTTAACAGCTTATCCTTGCCAGTTGCCTGATAGTAAGCGACAGCACCTTCTGTTAAATGGCCAAAGCAGTACAGCTCATGATGATCCTTTAAGTTTGTGAACATCTTATCCATACCATTAATAATATAGTAGGTATCAAGATATCCATTTTCAAGCTGTGCTGCACACACAATATCAATTGCGCCGTCTGCAATCTTTTCAAGCTCTGGATCTGGATGCTGTGTCAATGAATATGCCACTGCCTCAATCCACTTGGAAAAATCGCTGTCCTGGAAGACACATCCATAAAACTTATCATCATCAGGATGTCTTGGATCATCTGGAAGTGCCTCAAAACCACGAAATGTATATGTTGGTTCCTGATACCTGCTTCCAAGCTCTCTCTTTTCTTTATTCATCCGTCCTGCTACTTTAAAATTATGCATGCAGTAGCTTGGTGCTGCCTCTGGTACTCTGTCGTTTAACGTTTCCCACTGATAAGGAATTACTTCCTTTCTTACCAACTCCATCTCTGGCTTCCAAAATCCACCATCAAGCTGAATACGCTTTAGACTGATTGGTTTACTGAATTTGGTGCTGTCCATTTTTCATATCCTCCCTTTCTGCACTTACGTGCTTATTCCAGTCCTGCCTTTTGTCTGGCCTCGTGTACCTGCGCTGCCTGCTCGGCCTGAAGCTGGAACATATAATCTAAGTTAAAATTCGCATTGCCATTGCCGATATTTCCTGATTCTGCAATTGCTCTGGAATATTTACTCCACGGATAAGTTGTAATGATATCAAAATAATTGGTGACACGTACACCGCCAAGGCGATAATCTGTCACAAGTGTTTCCATATCAAAGTCAACGATTCTTGCTCCCTTAAAATCCTTCTTAATTGTTACCTTTGCCATGCCTCCAAGAAGAGTTGCCTCTTTTCGCTGTAAGGACTGAAAGTTTCCAAGTGAGTAGTAAATCAGCATTTTTCCGCCATCCGGACGATCTATGTAATCAATTGGCTCTACAACATGAGGATGCGTTCCTATTACAAGATCAACTCCTTGTGCTGCCAGAAAAGCTGCCTGCTCAGTCTGAGAAGCATCTGTTCCCAAATTGTACTCGGTACCCCAGTGTGGAAACACAATCACAAAATCAGAGGCTTCCTTTGTCCTTTGAATTAATGTTGCCAGACGATCATAGTCAAGCATATCGACAAGATATTGTCCATCTGCATTATAATCTCCCTTGCAGTTTAAAATATCTGTATAATTGATCATGCCAATTTTTATGCCATTTTTCTCAATTACGTGAATCTCGTCCCGTGTCTCCCAACTGTCATGAATACCAAGAAGCGTCAGCTGTGGATAATTGTTTCTAAAAAAGTCAACCATATAAAGACTGCCGACCTTTCCTATATCAAGGACGTGATTTGTTGCCGCAAGTACAACGTCAAATCCAGCATTTGCAATTGCTGCTGCTACCTCAGTACGGACATTGAAGCAAGGATAATCTTTGATTCCCCACTGATCACCGCCAATGACACACTCCTGATTGATGACTGCCAAATCAGCTGCCTGTACAATATCTCTGACATAAGCAAAATTATAATCATAATTATAGCTTCCATCTGCCTGAAGTCCGCTCATTGACACATCATAGTGCATCAGATTATCTCCGACTGCGACAAGACTTACATATGTTGGCTTTTCTGACTTAACATCACCTATCACAACATTATGTGCCGGCTCAGCCTTAGAAGAAACATCTGCCTGTGTCTGCGTCTGTGTTTCTTCTTTTTCAATGACTGTGCTTACAATACTTTGTTCTTCAGTACTTTCTAATTGTAATTCACTTTCTGTTTGTAATTTGCTCTCTGATTGTGAGTCACTTTCTAATTGTGACTCAGACTCTGACTCACTTTCTGTCTGCGATTCCCCATTAAATGCATATGCCCATTTTGCATCCCTGCTTGATTCTAACATTTGCGGAAGCTGTGCGTTCTCCTTACGCATTTCCTTATGATATAACCCATTCATAAAAAGGATTATTCCGCCCACGCCAACTATAATTACTGCTGCTACTATGAGCCACGAAGTTACCAGCCAATGAAAACGGGCCTTCTTTCGTTCTTCTCTCTTACCTGCCACTTTCTTTTCCTGCTTATCAATACTTTCTAATACTTTTTATTCCAATCCAAAAGCCTCTGCCATGCGATCATATTCCTCATCGGTAATCGCAACTACACTTCCGTGACGCTTCATAGTCTTTCCCATATCAAATTCTGACTCATCAAGAGGCTTAAAATCCATTGTCTTCAAGCTGTCGCACACAAGTGGAAGATATCCTTTATGAGAAGCAAACCTGTCAATTATCAGACACCACTTTTTCTGATCTTCTAAATAATAGATTTCTGGTCCCTCTACTCCATAAATTGCCTCCAGATTTGGGACAGGGCGATCTGTAAATGATTCTTTATTTAAATCTGGTGCTGTATCAGTTTTAATATTCTTTGTCGTCTCATCCTTTGAGAAACGGTAATATACGCCATCGTCATACACCATCGTAGAATCAATAACATGATTATCCTTCTCAAGATACACCTGTGCCTTAGTAAATTCATGAAAATCCTTTGTTCTTGCGGCATAAATGCGCTGCTTTGGCTCTTTATCACCATCTAACTGTACCATAGATGCCCAAAATACAAGATAATTATCCTGCTGTCTGTCATAAATTGCCTCGGGTGCCCATGTACATCCTGCCTCTGGCACTGATACTTCTACTAATACCGGATTACTCCAATGAATGAGATCCTTCGACTCCATAACAGCCAGATTTTTGCTTCCAGTTTTAACTGCAGCATCCCATCCTCTGCCATTTGCAATACAAAGATCTGTAGCAATAATTACAAAACCACTTCCGTCTGCCTTACGAATCAAAAATGGATCACGCAGACCACACTCTCCAACTTCTGAGCAAATTACTGGCTTTCCATCATGAAGATCCTTCCAGTGAAGACCATCCTTGCTCAAAGAAAAATAAATTTGCTCGCCCTGCGGCTGCTCTCCGATAAAATGTGTAAATAAGTATGCCATATCAAACCAATTCCTTCCACATTATGTTCTCTTTTTCCCTGTCTTTTTCACAGGACATGTTCTTTCGTCAGTATAGCACAATTTTCATCATGATACAATTCTTTCATGATGAAAATCACAACTATCTTCTTTCCAAAACGCCAGAAGTATGCTACACTGAAAGCAGTCTTACAAAACAGGCATAGTCAATTCTTTGTCTGGAAATGAAAGGAGCTTTTTACCATGTTTCAACAGTTACTTGGGGAGTCTGCCAGCCCCGTCATTGCCTTCATCGGCATACTGGCCGCATTCTTTCTTACGTGCGTGTCACTTGCAAAAGGCAGCGCTCATCTTCCAAAGGATCAGGGGCGTGAATTTGCCGTAGGAGGCGCACTCTCTGCCGGAAAACCAAGAGGTGCCGGACTTATTTTCGTCCTTGTTTTTGCTATTACTGCCGTTTTATTCGCACATGTTGATCCAGAGATGATTATCTATCTTCTTCTTTTGATCTGCTGCATGATGACTGGATATCTTGACGATGCTGCAAAAACTTCATGGGGACGCTTAAAGAAGGGCATTCTTGATTTTCTTGTTGCTCTTTTAGTAACATTTACGTATCTTCATTTTAATGGCAATCAGATCACTCTTGCACTGACTGGATCTAGCTTTTCTATCCCAGCTCCTGTTTTTGCAGTTCTTTCTATCGCGCTGATCTGGATTTCTATTAATGTAACCAACTGCGCTGATGGTGTAGATGGTCTGTCTGGAACATTAACGATTATTACGATCATGACCTTCTACTTTGCAAACCAAATTTTGGGACGCACTGGAGATTTTGATTATTTAAGCTTACTGTTTGTTGTCTGCCTGCTTGGCTATCTGTGGTTTAATGCTACACCAAGTAAGATGCTTATGGGAGATGCAGGTTCTCGTGCCATGGGACTTTTCATCGCAATCGCAGCTCTTAAGTGCCATGATCCGTTCCTCTATATTTTAGCTGCACTTGTGCTTATCATCGATGGTGGTCTTGGTCTTGTAAAGCTTACATTAATCAAAACAGTTCATGTCCATATTTTAAAGAATGTGCGCACACCAATCCATGATTTTGTCCGCAAGACAAAGGGATGGTCTAACACACAGACTGTTTTTCGTTTCGCTATCATTCAGATCATTCTGTCTGTAGCACTTATTTACCTGATTATGTTATAAGATTTCTAATAAAATAAGAAGAAACTCTTATTTCATACGGATCTAGCCATAAAAATATGATTGCGATCCGCAAATACATTGAAACATTATTTTATTATGCGAAAGGAGATTTCGTTATGAAATTACCGAATTACTATGAGGATCCTAATACGCTCCATGTAGGTACCTGTGAAAACCGCAGCTACTACATCCCATACGGTCAGGATCTAAACAGCCACGCTACATTACTTTCCGGTGACTGGCGCTTTGGCTACTACCCATATCCGGAGGCTGTTCCAGCTGATTTTATCAATCCGGATTTTGATGATTCCTCTATGGATACCATCCCGGTTCCTTCCTGCTGGCAGTGCCACGGATATGATTATCATCAGTATACTAATGTAAATTATCCAATTCCTTTTGATCCGCCGTACGTTCCAAAGGAAAATGCAAGCGGTGCATACCGCACTACCTTCACTCTCTCAGCTGAGGCTGCAAAACAGCGCAATTTCCTGTATTTTGAGGGTGTTGATTCCTGTTTCTATGTATGGGTTAACGGCAAATTTGTCGGCTACAGCCAGGTTTCTCATTCTTCCAGCGAATTTGAAATTTCTTCTTTTGTTAATGAAGGCACAAACACACTGGCAGTTCTTGTATTAAAGTGGTGTGACGGCACATATCTTGAGGATCAGGACAAGCTTCGTATGTCCGGTATTTTCCGTGATGTTCTGCTTTTAACTCGTCCTAAGAGCTTTGTTCGCGACTATACTGTACGCACATTCTTAAAGGATGGCGGCGCTGGTGTAGTTCGTGTAAGTGTTGAAGCTGATGGTGAGATTTCCCCAGTTCTTACTCTGTGTGATGCTGACAAAAATCCAGTTGGTGAAGCTGTCTTAGCAGATGGTGTTTATGAGTTTACTGTTTTAAATGCAAAGCTTTGGACTGCTGAAACACCATATCTGTACACCTTAACTATTTCAACTGCTGATGAAGTGATCACTCAGGCAGTTGGTATCCGTGAAGTTTATATCAAGGATGGCGTTGTTTATGTAAACGGACAGAATCTTAAGTTCCGCGGAACAAACCGCCATGATTCAGACCCAGTGACTGGATATACTATCTCTAAGGAGCAGGCAATCCGCGATCTGACTCTTATGAAGCAGTTTAACTTTAACGCTATCCGTACAAGCCACTATCCAAACGCGCCGTGGTTTACAGAGCTTTGTGACCGTTATGGTTTCTATGTTATCGCTGAGTCTGATATTGAGATGCACGGATATTTAAGTACCTATCACAGTGACCGTGAGAACACATTAGGACTGCTTGATGAAGGCGGTGTCTTCACTGAGGCTGTTTTAGACCGCGTTCAGAGAAATGTTATCCGCGATAAGAACCATCCGTCTGTTTTAATCTGGTCTCTTGGAAATGAGGCTGGCTTTGGCTATGCTTACCAGAATGCCGGACGCTGGACAAAAGAGTATGACCCAACACGTCTTACTCACTATGAGTCTTCTACATGGGATCACTCCAATCGCTTTGATAAGAGTATGCTTGATCTTTACAGCCGTATGTATGCTACTACGGAGGAAGTTGACAGCTACTTTGCTGAGGAAGGTCCGAAGAAGCCATTTATCCAGTGTGAGTTTGTTCACGCAATGGGTAACGGCCCTGGAGATATCGAGGACTATTATCAGCAGATTATGAAATATGATGGCTTCTGCGGCGGCTTCGTATGGGAGTGGTGTGATCACGCAGTTAATCAGGGCATTGCTGAAAATGGCAAGACAATGTATGGTTATGGCGGCGACTTTGGCGAGTATCCTCACGATGGAAACTTCTGTATGGATGGACTTGTATATCCAGACCGCACACCGCACACTGGTGTTTATGAGTGGAAGAATGTTGTTCGCCCTGTTCGCGCAAGACTTGTTGACGCACACAAGGTAACTCTCGCATTAAAGAACATGCTTGATTTCACTGATATGGCTGATGCTATTACTCTTTCCTATGAGTGTAAGGCTGACGGAGAGCTTCTTTGCTCTGGTGAAATTGCCGTTCCTTCTACTGCTCCGCACACTGAGTCAGAGGTTACAATTCCTGTTACTCTGCCAAAGACAGCAGCTGACTGCTACCTGAAGCTGACTTACCTTACAAAGACTGCTCATGAGCTTGTACCAGCTGGACATGAAGTTGGCTTTGATCAGTTCTTATTATCTGGAAGCGCTGTTCGTCGCCTGAATACTGTTACTGATGAAGCTACTGCTCCAACTGTTACAGAGGGTGATCGTTTCCTGACAGTAAGCGGTGAAGAATTTACTTATCAGTATGATACATTTACTGGTATCTTCTCATCACTTGAGCGCGGCGGTGAAACTATCTCTATGGATTACAGCATTTTCCGTGCACCAACTGATAATGACCGCAACATCCGTGAAGAGTGGGAGCGTGCAAATTATCATCACAGCCAGACACGCACCTACACAACAGAGTATGCAATTGACGGTCAGACAGTACAGATCACAAGCACAGTTAATCTGTGTGCAGTTACTGTTCAGTCTATCATGAAATTCACTGTAATCTGGACAATTGATGGTGCTGGTACTATTACATGCAAGATTGATGCAAAGCGCAATACTGATATGCCGTATCTGCCAAGATTTGGTGTTGAGCTGACACTTCCAAAGAGCTGGCAGCAGGTTTCTTACTTAGGATATGGTCCTCAGGAATGCTATATTGATAAGCATCATCTGGCATGGTTCGATGCATTTGAATCTACAGTTGAAGATATGCATGAGGATTACATTAAGCCGCAGGAGAACGGAAACCACTATCACTGCCGCAAGGCTTCTGTTGGAAATGGAACAAACGGCGTGACTGCATATGCAGCAACCAGCTTTGATTTCTCTGTTTCTAACTACTCTGATTATGAACTGGCAGTAAAGAAGCATAATTATGAGCTTGAGGAAAGCGATTTTGTAACCATGCATCTTGACTACAAGAACAGTGGTGTTGGAAGTAATTCCTGTGGACCACAGCTTCTGCCGCAATATCAAATGAATGACAAGGAATTTGAGTGGGAATATCAGCTGAAGTTCTGATGATAAGATGTGCTGCCTGGTAGGTTATAAATGCTACCCGGTAGATCTACGAATGCGGTGAGTTGAGTGTGCTGCCCGGTAGGTTATGCAAGGGTGCTTCGACGAATGACTTTGTCGGTGGACCCAACTCCGCGGGTTCCTGTTACGTTATTTATTATCATACGTTACTTTGAAAGACCCGCTACAACGGTCCACCTCGTAAAGCATATCGTCTCAGCACCTAGGTAGATTACGAGTAGTCAGCCATAAATATCTATAATGTTAACATAAAAGACCATATCAAAAGAGATGCTATTCCTCTAATGATATGGTCTTTTTTATTCAACTAGGATTGGAAGCGAAACGCTTATTTCGAGTAGGTTGGTGTCTCGTCTTTTCCTTTATAATCAAATAAACCGTCGTTTTTTTCTTCTAATGCTTTGATCATGTGATAGGTGTATTCATTATATGGGGTTGGAATGCCAAGTTCTTTGCCCATGCGCATCAGCACACCGGAAAACATGTCAATCTCTGTATGGCGTTTTGCGTCTAAATCCTGCAGCGTGGAGTAACGAGCGGATGGCATGACAGGAGAACCTTTTGCAGATGACTCGATTTTACTAAATTCAATTCCTTTTGCAGCAGCAATTGCTTCTATTTCGCTGCGAAGTCCTTCACTGATCGCTTTCATATGAACACTATCGCGATAGCAGCCTACACCCGCACCGAGAATTGCCTGTGGAAGATTATTGCAGACATTTAGGCGAAACTTGCTCCAGATCTCCTCGCGGATATAGTCAGTTACGCGATAGCTTATATCACTCTTTTCAAAAAGATCGCAGACTGCTTTGACTCGTTCACTTTGAAACGGTGATTTATACTCTCCAAAAATAATGCCAATTGTGGACTTGCGATCAAAATGATAGCCGTCTGGCTCTTTGTGGGATGCCACTTTGATCAAAGCCGGAAGAATATGGGACATGCCAATCTTTGCTCCTATTATTTCTTCGCTGTCTACACCATTCATCAGACTCATGACAATCGTGTTTTGTCTAGTTGCCTGTTTGATTGTATCTAATGCGGTCGGCAATGCGCCATATTTTAATGAAACAATTAAAAGATCAATATTGTCTGTTTCTTGGGAAGTCCATACCTCTGGATGATAGGTCACTCCATTTATAGTACAGCCTGCACTCTTAAGACGTGCGTTTCGTTCTCCCTCTGCGATTACGCCAAGACGAATCTCCATGCATCCTGAAATTCCTTCTATTACATAGGAGCCTACCGCTCCTGCTCCTAGAATTGCTACTTTTTTGATTTCCATAGTTTTTCTCCTTTGCTATCTATTACTCTTCCAGCATTACTTTACAATCTTTAATCTGGCAAGCAATTCCATATTTAAGAATCCGCTTTACCCCCGCCTGATACAATGTTTCTGTGTAATTTTTTTCATCTATCTGCTTTAAAGCTGCCTTACAGTCACTTTCCATTGACTTTCCTTCTTCAGTATACTTCACTTCAATTACAATTCCAGTATCTGAATCATCAATTTGAATCAGTATATCACTGAATCCATTGCCAGATTCTCGATTTGATGTTACTGTCCATCCATCCTTAAAGCTTAGAATGCCAAGCAGAATACCATGATAAAAATTCTCTCTGATCGCCTTTCGCACAAAAGTATCTCTCACGCTGACCGTCTTTGACATATATGTGGCAAAAATCTGTTCAACCTGCTGTGCTTGTCCATTAGCCAATGCCTGACAAAATCGCTGCACCATCTGGCCATCTTTTTTAATATCCTGCCGAAACTTAACCAGTATGTGCTCTGTAATGATATTTCTCACTTCCCTATTCGGTATTACAAGATTGTAACGATTTCCATCCGCTTTTCCTCGTTGTGTAAGATAGCCTGTCATAAAAAGTGTACTCCATAAATTTTCAGATGTATTGTACAACTCCTTATAGGTGATAAACTCGTTAATCTCTTTCTGAACTATTTCTCCGCTGATTAATCGCTCTAGCTCAATTTTTGTAAGCGTCTGCTGCCCATTCACACTATCAATAAAATGTTCAATTACATCGTTTCCACTCGTATTTAACCAATAGTTTTCAGGTTGTGCTTGTTCATCTTTCAAAAGATCACGACAATAATTGAGCACATCCCATGGACAATACACGTCTGCTTTTCCGAAACGATATCCATCATACCATTCTTTTACTTCAGTATAATGAGTTTCCTGCCCATAATATTGCAATATCGACTTTACCTCACTGTCGGTAAATCCAAATGCCTCATCAAAATCGCTGTCTGTAATCGAACAGACCTTAAAATTATTTAATCCAGTAAAAATACTTTCCTTTGCGACTCGCAGACACCCAGTCAGCACAGCAAATTTCAGACTATCGTTCGTTTTTAATACATTTTCAAAAAGCCCCCTAATCAAAAAAACCATATCTTCATAATAACCATTTTCGTTGGCTTTCGCTAGTGGCACATCATACTCATCAATTAGAACAATAACTTGCTGACCATAATATTTCTCGAGTAATATTGTAAGCTTACGCAAACTACCTATAAGTGTACTTTTTGTCATATGCTCATCAAGAAGTGCCTCCAAACGTGTTTTATCAAATTTTGTAAGCTTATCACTTTCCAATAAGAACTGAAAACGACCAACTTCCTCATTGATCACACTCACCAACAGCGCATAAGCATCCTTATAAGATCTTGCGTTAACTCCCTTTAAGCTGATCGATACCACAGGAAACTTTCCCATATAATTTTGACATAGCCCATGATTTTCAGCAATAGAAAGACCTGAAAACAGCGCACTGTTTGTACCGATTTCAAAAAAATGTCGAAGCATGCTCATATTCAATGATTTTCCAAATCGACGTGGGCGTGTGAATAATGTAACGAAACAGCCATCTTCTAAAATCTGTCTTATCACATCAGTCTTGTCCACATAGTAATATCCTTCTGTTCTGATCTTTTTGAAATTTTCAATTCCAATCGGAAGCTTTAACTGTGCCATTTAAATCTCCTTTCGATAATTCACTGCCATAATATGTTATGTATATGATACCATGGAACTAATTTTGTTACAAGTTTCTTTTTCTATAGTAAAACCGCCATGCAATCAGCTTTTACACTTATCGCACGGCGGCTTTCTCTTTAGTATCTTTGCAATCTTTTCTCTTTTGTAATCTAGGGCAGTCTTTTGTATCTTTGTATTAATTTTCTTTTGAAGGCATCCACTTTTGTACTTTTAGAAAACGCTTTTCTTTGGTACATTGTAAATCATCTTTTGTAAAAGCTATCCTTTGTACTTCAGAATTTTATCTTTTGTAAAAATCATCTTTCGTACAGGTTGTCTTTTGTAGGGTGATCCTGTATGGTTTCGTCATCTTTTGTATCTTGCTGCCCTGTTTCGTCAAAAGGTGATTCCTTTCGACAAAATTATCATAGCACACTTTTTACACTTTGTCATTGAATTCGTCGTTCAATCAGCAACTTTTTTATATCTTCTTCGATATAGCCATTTCCCGCTATAATGTCAGACGGTTCCATAGCATTTGCACTGCTTCCTTTTATATCAATCACTCGTCCGCCTGCTTCCTCGACAATGATCTTTCCTGCTGCAAAATCCCATGGCTTTAAATTTCGCTCAAAGTATGCCTCGACACGTCCACAGGCAACATATGCCAGATCAACGGATGCTGCTCCCATACGGCGAATGTCCACACAGTGCTCATAAATACAGCGGATCGCATCAAAATTTTTTTCTGTGAGATCGCGGTGGTATGGGCTTGTTCCAACAGCAACAAGGCTGTCCTCTAATTTCTGTGTATCACTTACATGAATCGGCTTTCCATTGCAGAACGCGCCTTTTCCCTTCTGTGCCCAGAAAACTTCATCAAGAAATGGCTGATAGATCACACCAAGCGTCACCTGCCCCTGTTCGCACAACCCTAAGGACAATGCACTATCCTTAAAGTCATGAATCAGATTTGTCGTGCCGTCTACTGGATCTAGGATCCAAACTGCACCGTTAAAATCAATGTCGCTGTTATCTTTTTCCTCGCCCATAAACTGTACATCCGGCCAGCGCTTTGACAGCTCGTTTCGCATATATTCCTGCACACGGATATCTACCTGTGTAACAAAATCTGCGCGTCCCTTAACAGTGACATGCTCTGCCTCTGTGTGATTTAAAAACATCGGCTTTACGCTTTTTACCAGTTCAATGAGTTCGTTTATATCAAGCTGCATCATTTAGTCTGTCCTTTCTTATTTAATTACTTCCTGTTACTTTTTATCAGTTTGCTGTCTTTTATTTCCTGTTCTTATATTGATGCTGCGCGTTTATTTTGTCACTTTTCGGGGGATTCTGAATTTGTAACTATTTTACACTTCTACGAAAGGATTCCACCTATGAGACAAAATTTTATCCGCTGCGGACTTACCGGCCTTTTCATTGAAATCTTCTTCACTGGAATGGGTGCTCTTTTTGCGCACGACTACAGCATGACTGGTCACTCTTCTATTATAATGTTTCCCATTTATGGATCTGCTGCTTTCATTGAACCTATCTGGCGCCGGCTTTGCAGCAAGCCCATCGTGCTTCGCGGTCTAATTTACACCATTTGTATATATGCTGTGGAATATACATCTGGCCTGCTTCTTCGCACACTCGGCATCTGCCCGTGGGATTACACTGGTGATCCTACGAACATAAATGGACTGATACGCCTTGACTTTGCACCATTTTGGTTTGTCGCAGGACTTATCTTTGAGCGGATTATTATTTTAAATAACCTTAAATCTAAGCCACTTTCCTCTGACAAAACGGATTGTAAAGATAACGCCTCTTACGCCCCAGTCTGCGAACATTCCGTACCAGACACCAATCGGACCTGTCTTTACAACACGCATCAAAAAGATAGAAAGTGCTACACGGCACAGCCACATCGTCAATGTCGCAGTAATCATTGAAAAGCGCACATCGCCTGCTGCGCGAAGACCATTTGGCGGTGTAAAGGAAGGTACCCAAAGAATCGGTTTTACAATCGTAATGGCAAGAATCATCTGCATACAAAGCGCGGTACTCTCTTCACTCATGCCTGCCAACACAGTAACCGGCCGCGCCGCAATATACACAAGAATACAGCTGATAATCATCGCAACCTCTGCATAACCGGCAAGCTTCACTATGTAATACTTTGCCTCTTCCTGCCGTCCTGCACCAATGCTTTGGCCAACAACTGTCATTAATCCAATACCTATTCCAACTGCTGCCATTCCGTTTACATTTTCAAAAATAATAGTCATTGCCTGTGCCGCGATTGCTGCCGTTCCAAGTGATGATACAGTTGACTGAATCGCAAGCTTTCCAAACTGGAACATTCCATTTTCTATACCTGACGGAACACCTATTGCAAGAATCTTCACGATCAGATTCAAGTCTGGGCGAATAGAAAAATAATTCTTAAGCTGAATTGCATAGCCCGGCTTTCTCAGTGCATAGAAAACAACAAATGCACACACTGCTCGTGAAATCAATGTGGAAATAGCTGCTCCTGCTGCGCCCATCTGTAAAATAAAAATAAACAATGTATTTCCAACAATATTAGCTACATTTGCGATAAGTGCTGTTTTCATTGTAAACTTAGAATTTCCGCATGCACGGTAAAATGCTGCTCCTGCCTGAAACAATGCTATAAACGGATATGAAAGCGCCGTAATCAGAAAATACATCTGAGCGTTAGTCATAACAGCCTCTTCGACACTTCCAAATATCAAATGAAGCAGCGGCTTTCGAAAGCCAACGCCAATAATCATAATAACAGATGAAATTACTACCACGGTAAGCACAATCTGTTTAGCGGCATCATTGCAGCCCTTTTCATCTTTTCTTCCCAAATATTGTGAGCAAATGATTGCCGCACCTGCTGCCATCGCCGCAAATACCTGGAGTACCAGGTTGTTTATAGAATCTACAAGTGAAACGGCTGAGATCGCCTCCGCTCCGACACGGCTGACCATAAGCGTATCAACCATTCCCATCAAAGAGTTTAGCATCTGCTCAATAATTAAGGGAATCAGCAGCATCCACAGCGCACGCCGCGGAAACAGCAAATTCCCATAATCAACTTTACTCTTATCGTAAAAAATATTTTTCATACTGTCTTCTGCCTCCTGTAATTGTCCAATTTATCGTAACACCACAAAGCAGAAATTACAAGTTAGTTTTATATGTAAAATCCATCTTTCAAGGATTATACAAATTTTTTACAAAATATACATCCTATTTTATACAGCACTGCTGTGCGTCAAAAAAATTCAGCCAACCTCTCTTTGAAGGATCTCTGTCAGCGCATTCTGGCTGCTTGTATGACAGCGCACAATATTAGCATTACATTTTTCTGCCTCTGTCACAGCGCAGTGAACCATTTTGTGAGAAACAGTATTGGTAAATAAAATAAGCAGATCAGGACTTCCAATCTGACCACTCAAATTTGCAGACATCTGCGTAAACACCTTTGCCTTACATTTGAAATCCTTACAAATTTTCTTATACTGACTTACCATGCGGTCATGACCGCCCACAATAACAACACTCATTAAAACACTCCTTTCAAAATGCAAAATCTTCTGATATAAACGATAAACTTTATTGATATCCAATAACCTACTTTTCTTATATGTTAGTTATTTCTAACTTATGTTAAGTTTACCTTATTTTGTCATACACGTCAATGCTGTTATTGAGTTTTTTTCTCATTTTTAATTCTGCATTTTTGCAATAAGCTGCTCTTATTTTAAACCTATTGACAAGGTAGGTTTATAGTGCTATAATCCCCGTAAATAAAATATGTCCTTAAAAGGAGGATACTGCCATGATTTACACATCTGCTGACCAGCTTATCGGAAAGACCCCTCTGCTTGAACTAACTCACATTGAAAAGGAACTAGGCCTTCAGGCAAAACTGCTCGCTAAGCTTGAGTATTTTAATCCTGCCGGATCCGTAAAAGATCGTGTTGCTAAGGCTATGCTTGATGATGCCGAAGCAAAGGGCATTTTAAAGCCTGACACTGTAATCATTGAGCCAACTTCCGGAAACACTGGAATTGGATTAGCAAGTGTTGCCGCAGCCAGAGGGTATCGTCTGATCATAGTTATGCCTGATACGATGTCCATTGAGCGCCGTCAACTAATGAAGGCATATGGTGCAGAGCTTGTGTTAAGTGATGGCTCTAAAGGCATGTCTGGCGCGATTGCAAAAGCTAATGAACTTGCAAAGCTCTATCCAAACAGCTTTATTGCTGGTCAGTTTGTTAATCCGGCAAATCCAAAGGCTCATTTTGAGACAACTGGTCCAGAAATTTACGAAGACACCGAAGGTGAGGTTGATGTATTTGTAGCTGGTGTCGGCACAGGCGGTACAATCACAGGTGTTGGCAAGTACTTAAAGTCCAAGAAACCATCCGTAAAAATCGTTGCTGTTGAGCCAGCATCCTCAGCAGTCCTGTCCACTGGAAATGCAGGTCCTCACAAGATTCAGGGTATTGGCGCCGGCTTTATTCCAGAAGTACTTGACACTACCATTTATGATGAAATCATTGCTGTATCTAATGATGATGCCTTTACAACAGGAAAGAGCATTGGAAAGAAGGAAGGCATCCTTACTGGTATCTCCTCCGGCGCTGCTTTGTGGGCAGCTATTGAGATTGCAAAACGGCCTGAGTCAAAGGGCAAAACAATTGTCGTGCTGCTTCCTGACACTGGCGATCGCTATCTTTCAACTCCACTTTTCGCTGATTAATTTTTAAAAAAAGTCCGCCGCACCTGCATAACAGGTACGGCGAACTTTTCTTTTATAAGGAAGATTTACTAAAAGCTATTTTACTCAGCTGCCTTCTGTGCTTCTGGCAGTTTTGTGGTATTTCCATCCTCAAATGCAGCCTTACGCTCCTCAACGATATCTGCAAATCCTGCATCATTGAAATCATCAGTATACTGCTGATACTTCTCGTCAAACTCTTCTGGTGCACACATGGTCAAAGTATCACGTGCTTCCTTGTACAGAGTAACTAATGTCTGCTGATACTCAGAAGTATTCTCCATGGAAGATGCATACAGACAGTCAGCAACTGCATACTTTTCAGCGATTTCCTGTCTTGCATAGTAGAAGTCGATTACATCCTGAGTGAAATCCTGCGGCAGATTGTGTGGTGTTGTTGCATAGATAACATCCTCGATAGTACCTGCTGCCTTAGATGCAGTCTCACAGCTCCAGTAATCACCGCTGCTGTTGTAGCCCTGCTTGTAGTCTCCGCTGTAATCAGCTACAGATACTGGCAGACCATCTTCATTGTAGTTGAAGTTCTCACCCTCAATACCATACTGCATGGTGAAGAGTACATCGTCGTTGCACATCCACTCAAGATACATCCATGCTGCCTTTAACTCATCCTCTGTTGCAGATGATGAGAAGCCTACCATCATACCAAATGGGTTATTTGAACGATAAGCAGGAGTAACTGTGATTCCATCAGCTGCTGTATCATCCTCGGTAACAACCGGATAAATTGCCAGCTCAGCATCTGGGTTTGTCTCATAGAAGGAAGTCAGTACAGGCATATCAGAGCTGATGTAGCATCCATATGAATAAGCATCACCGTTGATGAAGTTTGCCTTTGCTGTCTCGCCATCGATCAGATAATACTCTGGATCGGTAATTCCGTTATTGTAATCCTCGTTTGCTCTCTTTAACAGGTTATAGTTTGCATCAGTTCCAAGTGCCGGGATGTTATAATCACCATACATAGCCCAGTCAAGCTCGTTAAACGGATACTCACGATATGCATGGTTCTGATCGGAACCAAGACCTGTGATCATAGTACCACCGCCTGGATGCTCGCAAAGACCAGCCTCCTGAATCTTCTTCATTGCATCAAGATACTCGTCACGCTTTGTTGGAACATGATCATAACCAACCTTCTTTAACCAGTCCATACGAACAAATGTCTGCCATGTATAGTTGATGTTATAATTCGGATTAGATGCCAGTGCGAAGTAAGTCTCATCACCGATTGTAGTATATGGAATCTGTCCGTCTGCCTCCATACGAGCGTAGTAGTTTGGAGCTACCTCTTTGAATGCATCCATATCAAAGGAAGTTAAATATCCGTCATTTACCCATGTGGACAGCTTCGGATAATCATACTCCATCAGAATTGTCGGAAGATTCTGATCAGCTGCAAGAAGTGCATAGCTTGTCATAACATCAGTTCTTGTGATCGGAACATACTCAACAGTGATGTTATACTTATCACCGAAATTCTCCTGAATCCACTGTGTCCAGTAGTTGTTTGTTACATCCGGAACACCCTCAACACCTCTGTCATAAACTGGAACACGTAAAGTTACATTCTCTGCAAATGGCTCCCAGTTATTCTCTACCTGGTCAGACTCAACTACCTCGGTGGCTGCCTCTGTGCTTGCTTCCTCTGTGCTTGTCTCCTCAGCCATAACTGGAAGTGCGCCAAAAGCCATGATTCCTGCGAGGGAAATTGCTGCAAATTTTCTTATAATCGAACTTCTCCTTTCTCTTAAGATGGCTTACTTTATCTTTCAGCCGTCTTTTTCTCATGTCTACATAGTAGACCGATTATGAAAATGATTCTACTTACTTTTTTATTGTTTTCTCCTAATTATGACCTTTTAACTATAACGTTCATTTTAAAGCTATATTTTTATTATATTATTCACAATGCCGATATTCTTTGCTTGATTCATATTAACGATTTAACTTTATTTTTTCTTTTATTTACTGCTTTTATTGACAAAATAAGACAGCAGACATTTTATTGCCTGCTGCCCTGTCACAAAATTTTATCGCTTAGCGAACTGCTTATTTTTATTGATTTTCCTCATGAAGAAGAGGCTTCATGCTCTCCATCGCGATTAAAAGTGTTGATGTATTATGCAAAAGTGCTGATGTAGTTGGCTGCAAAACACCTGCAATACCTCCCGCAATAAGTGCTGAGTTAAATCCTACTATTACCTTATAATTGCGGTAAATACGCTTCATCAATCTCTTTGACAGCTTGCGAAGTGTTACAACCTCAAACAAATCCTCTGCTGCGATTGTAACATCAGCGATTTCACGCGCCAGTTCTGCACCGTCACTTATAGCAATACCTACATCGGCAGCAGAAAGCGCCGGTGAATCATTTACGCCGTCTCCAACCATGATAACTTTTCGTCCTGCTGCCTTTTCCTGTTCAACAAAACGTGCCTTATCTTCTGGAAGTACCTCGGAGAAATACTGGTCAACGCCAACTCTTTCTGCGATGGCTCTTGCGGTACGATCACTGTCACCGGTCATCATAACCACCTTGGAAATACCGCATTCCTTTAATGCGCGGATTGCATCAGCGGCCTCCTCACGGAGCGGATCTTCAATGCAAATTACTGCGGCAAGTTCACCTTCAATTGCAAGATACAAATGAGAATACTCAAGCGGAAGCTGTTCAAACAAATTTTCCTTGCCTTCTGGAATATGACACTTTTCGTCCTCAAAAACAAAGTGATGGCTTCCAATAATTGTCTTTTTTCCTTCAAGCTGCGTGGAAATACCATGTGCCACAATATATTCTACTTTCGAATGCTTTTCTTCATGGTCAAGACTCTTTTTCTTTGCAGCATCAACAACAGCCTTTGCCATGGAATGTGGAAAATGCTCCTCCAGACATGCAGCCGTGCGAAGCAGCTCATCCTCAGAATCACCATTAAATGAAACAACCTTCACAACAGTTGGCTCTGCCTTTGTCAGCGTACCCGTTTTATCGAATACAATTGTATCTGCATCTGCTATACTCTCTAAAAACTTTCCGCCCTTTACATTGACATTGCGGTTTCTAGCCTCTTTAATTGCAGACAACACTGCAATCGGCATTGAAAGCTTTAGCGCACAGCAAAAATCTACCATCAGCACAGAAGTAGCTTTTGTCAGATTTCTCGTAAAGAGATAAGTCAGTCCTGTTGTCAGGAAGGTATATGGAACAAGCTTATCTGCAAGGCGCTCTGCCTTTCCTTCCATAGAGGATTTTAATTTTTCTGACTCCTCAATCATGACAACAATCTGCTCATAACGGCTCGCACCGCCAAGCTTTTTAACGTTAACTGTAAGCTCACCCTCTTCAAGAACTGTTCCTGCATACACAGTTGTTCCTGCATATTTTCTGACAGCTGCAGACTCGCCTGTCATAGATGCCTGATTCACCATGCCTTCTCCGCTCTCAACTGTTCCATCAAACGGAATGACATTGCCCATATGGATTACAATCTTATCATTTTCTTTGATCGTGGATGCATCAACAAGAACCTCCTGCTCACCGGCAAGCATCCATACCTTAGATACATTTAAAGACATGCTTCTTGCAAGGTCGCCAACAGATTTTTTATGTGTCCACTCTTCTAAGATCTCGCCAATTCCAAGAAGGAACATGACAGAGCTTGCCGTAGACACATCACCTCTTGCAATGGAAATAGTAATCGCAGTCGCATCAAGAACCGGAACCTCAAGTTTTCCCTTTGCAAGTGTTTTTACACCCTTCCAGATATAAGGAATTGCTGCTGCAAGCGTAATGCATGTACGAATTGGTGCCGGCACAAACAGTTTCTTTGTGCAGCGCCAAACAACTGTTCCAACAAGCTTATCCCAATATTCATTGTTCAATGCTCTTCCTGAATGTGCCAGATAGCTTTCTGGTGCCTCAATCTCGTCTACGCGGCACTTTCTTAAATAGGAAAGAACTGTTGCTCTGTCAGTCTTATAGCAAAGGATCACATCAGCGGTACGTTCATTGACGCGCACTGAAGTGATCCCCTCCTTATTAGACAGAGCATATTCGAGCAGATCAGCTTCCTTTACTGTCATGTGCTTCACAATGGCACGGACACGGATTCTGCCCTTTATTTCATGCTTTATCTTAAATTTCATTATTCAGCCTTCTCTTCTGTCTTTGTCTCTTCCTCTGCTACAGTCTCTGCTACCTCGTCCTGACCCTCAGCCTCAGCTGCATCCTCTGCTGCTGCGCGCTCGTCATTGATCTGCTGTGCACCTGCATAGATATCCTGTGCATTCTCCTGAATGTTGGATACAACATTTAATACGCAATCCTTTGCGCGAAGTACAGCTGCTGTTGCCTTTGTATATAAATTCTTAGCATCCTTGCTGGAAAGTGCTTTGATACCTGCAGTTCCGAACAGAACACCTGCTGCAAAAATACCACCCTTTTTGTAATCGAAATCTTTTAAACTCATGTTTTTATCCTCCTGTTCGATGATTGTGTAAAAGGCAAGCAAACCTTCTTGATTTGCTTGCCCCTTATTATAAAGAATATGTGCCAGAATTTCCACAGTCTTATTGATAAAATTTATCATCAGGTACTAGTAAATTTTAACAAATTTCATCAACCTATGCCGGTGTGATGCTTCGAATGGCCGGTTCTTTCTTGTATCCACATACAGAAAGCCCTGCCTGAATGATTTGATTCCAAGCTTTTTGTGAGAGTACAATGCTGGAATTGTCATCAAATTCGATTGTGCATGCACTTCTTGATGTGCCGCCCGGCAGCTCATCCATCGCCTCCTCGCATTCTGTACAGGAAACCTTGTACATGTTGCGACGGTTGATTGCCCCGATCTCCTCTAGCATATTGATCATGCGATAAACCGTCGCTGATCCAATGCTCGAATCAATCTTTGATGCTTTGTAATAAATTTCTTTACAGCTGGAACACTCTTCTTCCAGTATGATATCTAGTAACAGCATCCGCTGCTTTGTGATCCTGCAGCCCCGCTGTCTGAGTCTGTTCAGGATCGCCTCTTTTTGCATATTTCCTTGCTGCATAGGCTGACCATCCTTTACGTTTCTCTGCTTAGTGACAATGACCTCCACAGTGACTGCAGTCTCCTCCACACTGGAGTGACTTTCCAGACTTCTTATCTTTTACCATGCTGCGAACGATCAGTGCAACTACACCAACTACAATTGCTCCAACAATTACTGTTCCCATAATTACCTAGCCTTTCCAGAGCGCACATATCTATTTCATTTTTTACTTGCCCGTTGCGACCTGAAGAGTCTCGCTCTCTTTATAAGGTCTGAACAGCAGGTAGATAAATGCGATAATAATTACAATTGCTACTACTGTTCCAATACCAAAGCCTGCACCTGTGAAGAGACGTCCAATCTGATTGATTACTAAAGCTACCAGATAAGCGAAACCACACTGATAACCAATTGCAATCCAGAACCACTTGGTGTTGTTCATCTCTCTCTTGATTGCACCCATTGCTGCGAAGCAAGGAGCACATAACAGGTTGAATGCTAAGAATGCATAACCGCTTACTGCTGTGAAGGAAGCTGCCATTGCTGCATATACGCTTACACCTTCCTGTCCACCGTAAAGGATACCCATTGTACCAACAATGTTCTCCTTTGCTACCAGACCCGTAACAGATGCAACAGTTGCCTGCCAGTTTCCAAATCCCTGTGGGATGAAGATCCAGCTGATTGCCTTACCGATTGTTGCAAGGATACTATAATCAATCTGATCCTCAGAAAGCATCTGGAATGCGCCGTCAACAAATCCAAAGTAGGTGGTGAACCAAATTACGATGGTGGAAAGAAGGATGATGGTACCAGCCTTCTTGATGAAGGACCAACCACGCTCCCACATGCTTCTAAGAACGCTGCCTACGGTTGGCAGATGGTATGCCGGAAGCTCCATAACGAACGGAGCCGGATCACCAGCGAATAACTTTGTTTTCTTTAAGATAATACCAGAGCAGATGATTGCTGCGATACCAAGGAAATAAGCGGACGGAGCAACCCAAGAAGCACCGCCGAAAATTGCACCTGCAACCATTGCGATGAATGGAAGCTTTGCACCACACGGAATAAATGTGGTTGTCATAATGGTCATCTTACGGTCTCTGTCATTCTCGATGGTACGTGAAGCCATGATACCAGGAACACCACAACCAGAACCGATTAACATTGGAATGAAGGACTTACCGGACAGACCAAACTTTCTAAAGATTCTGTCCATGATGAATGCGATACGAGCCATGTATCCGCATCCTTCAAGGAATGCTAAGAAGATGAACAAAATCAAGATCTGCGGAACGAAGCCAAGTACAGCTCCTACACCAGCTACGATACCATCCATGATCAGACCTCTTAACCAGTCTGCACAATTTGCTGCATCAAGAGCAGACTCAAGGAAGGCCGGAATACCCGGAATCCAGATGCCATAATCGGCATTATCAGGAGCGGTTGCATTCCACTTTTCATAAACTTCTACTGCTGCCTTTAAATCAGCGCCATTAGCAGTCTCATCTTCCTCTGCCATGGTTTCCTCATCCTGAACAACGTAAGTTACTTCTGCGTCATCTGCTACAGTTGCTGCATAAGCCTTTACAGCTTCGATTGCAGCTGCTGGATCGTAATCTTCTGACTCAGCGTCAACTGCTGCTGCCAGATCCTCATCACCAGACTCATCAACGAATGCATTGATGATTGTCTCTGCATCGCCATACTCACCAGCATCTTCTTCATATGCACTGCGACCAATACCAGCTAAATACCAGCCATCACCGAACACACCATCATTTGCCCAGTCAGTTGCAATGCCTCCAACTGTTGTTACTGATACATAATATACAATATACATGATAACCGCAAAAATTGGAAGAGCCAAGAAGCGGTTTGTTACAATACGGTCAATCTTATCAGAAAGTGTTAACTTCTTTCCACCACTTGCCTTCTGACAGCAATCTCCGATAATCGAAGAAATGTATGTATAACGCTCATTTGTGATAATACTCTCAGTATCATCATCAAATGCATCCTCCATGCGTCTAATCTCATCAGAAACATCTGGAACAGACTTCATCTGAGCTGCAATCTTATCATCCTTCTCAAGAAGCTTGATTGCGAAGAATCTCTTCTGCTCTTCCTTGATACCAGTAAGCTTACTCTCAACTGCTGCAATGATCTCCTCAGCATCCTTTGAGAACTCGTGTACCGGCTTTGTCAATGCCTTCTTCTTTGCAAGCTCAACAGCCTTGTTTGCTGCTTCCTTGATTCCGTCACCCTTCAATGCAGAAATCTCTACAACTGGGCATCCAAGCTTTTTGGACAGCTTATCAACATTAATCTGATCACCACTCTTGCGAACCAGATCCATCATGTTGATTGCCATGACAACCGGAATACCAAGCTCCATGATCTGTGTGGACAGATACAGGTTTCTCTCAATATTGGTACCATCTACGATATTTAAAATCGCATCCGGTCTATCTGTGATCAGATAGTTTCTTGCTACTACTTCCTCAAGTGTATATGGGGATAAAGAATAAATACCTGGAAGGTCCATGATGGTAACTTCCTTGTCCCACTTCAGCTTACCTTCCTTCTTCTCAACTGTAACGCCCGGCCAGTTTCCTACAAACTGATTGGAACCGGTAAGTGCGTTAAAAAGTGTTGTTTTACCACAGTTGGGATTACCTGCTAATGCAATCTTAATTGACATTACAAACCTCCTGTTTTCTCACCTTTTTTAATGCTTACTTTTTTTTGCCTCGACTTATTTTATTTTGTCTAGGCTTATTTTGTTTTGTTCACCCTTATCTTGAATCGTTAGCCCTTATTAAAATTAGAACTAGCTAACCTATGGGTAAAAAAAATAGTTACTCGACCTCGATTATCTCAGCGTCAGCCTTACGCAGTGATAACTCATATCCTCTTACGGTTACCTCTACCGGATCACCAAGCGGAGCTACCTTTCTTACGTAGATCTCAACGCCCTTGGTAATTCCCATATCCATGATACGGCGCTTTACCGGACCCTCGCCAGTCAGCTTCTTAACCTTTACTGTCTGGCCAATGCTTACATCTTTCAGTGTTTTCATATCGATACCCCTTTCCGTGATCCAAAGCTTCACTTAGGCTCACAAAATTTCTCCTCTCAGGAAACTAAGATTTTGCTGGCCATGTCCTTGCCAATCGCAACTCTTGAGTCCTTTACATTGACAATCAGATTTCCCTGAATCTCAGAGACAACAGTAACAATAGCACCAACAACAAAGCCCAGTCTTTCTAAAAACAGTCTGGTCTCTTCCTTGCCGCCTATTTTACGGATTACACTCTCCTTGCCCTCTGGAGCCATAGATAATGGCATAGCACATACCTCTCTTTCTTATAGTATACCTGGAAAATCCACCTACATGACCTCATAAAATAGATCTTCCATAGTTCTTGATAACATTTATCATTTCCTATCGACAATTAGTATACTCAAACCTCGATTAGATGTCAAGAACAAATTGCACGATTTTTTCAAAAAAATAAAAAAGAAAGCTGTGGCTTATCACTATTGGCTACCCGATAGTTTATTGGAGGGCGCTTTGCACGGGCGCCCCTCGTAAAGCAGTTCACCTCAACGCCCACTACAAATAATGCCCCACAAGGTTTTTCTACCTCGTGGGGCATTTACTTTACAATGTTAGCAAGATCACTCTTCGTGTTTCAGATACTCACCTGACACGTCGGACAGAGCCGTCACACCATCACGGCAGATTTTAACATAGAAGCCCTTATATGGCTTTTCGTAATTCTTTACTGCATCTTTAATCTGCAGACGACCGTTATTTTGTGAGAATACATATGCATTGTAGCCACCTTTTTTATAGGCGAAGCTCTCACCATCGTCCTGATAATGAATATAATTTCCAATACCTGGGTAAACCGCAAGTGTCAAGTCTTCCACTTCCTTTTCACCAACATACTGCATTAAAGGATAAAGCGGCAACACAGCACCTGCACGTACAAACAGCGGCATAGTATCTAACGGTGCCTTCTTCGTAATATACTGACCGCCCTTATACTTTTCTCCTGTCCAGAAATCGTACCACATCGCACCCTCTGGCAGATAGACAAGACGCATAGTTGTTCCCTGTGTTACAACTGGAGCAGCAATCAGCCACTCACCTACCATAAACTCATCATTTATTTCGTAAGTTTCTGCATCCTTTTCGAAATTTAACATAAGAGGACGCATAATCGGAAGACCTGTCTGCTCACTTTCAAAGAAGCAGTCGTAGATATATGGAAGCAAGTGATATCGAAGCTCTACATACTTGCGGTAAATCTCTAAAAGCTCCTTATCAAACTGCCACGGCTCCTGTCTTCTCGTGCCCTGTGCACTATGATTTCTAAAAAACGGTGATAAACATCCCACCTGAACCCAACGAGCCAATAGTTCCTTTGTTGTATCTGCACCAAAGCCTCCGACATCTGTTCCTGCATAGGAAAATCCGGAAAGGCCAAGATTACAAAGCTGTGGAATTGCCATCTGCAAATGTGCCCAGATACTCTGATTGTCTCCCGTCCAAAACATGGAATAACGCTGCGTTCCGGCATAGGCTGCACGTGTGATTATAAATGGTCTGCGGCCATCATATTTTAACCATCCCTCCTTTGTTGCCATTGCCATACAGTGACCATAGATGTTATGTGCATCCTTATGAAGAATTACTGTATCGTCCTCATCTGCAAATTGTACATCATCAGGCAGCGGACCTTTAAAGCTCGCCGGCTCGTTCATGTCGTTCCAAACACCGCGAACACCCATATCAATTAAAAATTTCTGCTTGTCTGCCCACCAGCTGCGTACCTTTGGATTAGTAAAGCTTGGGAAAACAGCATCACCTGGCCACACCTCGTTTACATAAAGCTCATTCTCTGCTGAGAAGGCAAAATAGCCGTTCTTAATTCCCTCCTCGTAAACATCGTAGCCATCTTCTTTTTTGACACCTGGATCAATAATAGTAACTGGCTTATAGCCCATCTCAGTTAACTTCTGTAATGTCTTTTTCGGATCCTTATAATTTTTCCGATTCCATGTAAATACCTTAAAAGCATCCATGTAGTCGATATCAAAATGAATACTGTCGCATGGAATACGGCATTGACGCATCTTTTCTGCAACATCCATGATATCGTCCTCAGTAATATATCCCCAGCGTGACTGATGATATCCAAGCGTCCACTTCTGCGGAAGAGCGGTGCGTCCTGTCAGACCTGTGTAGGCACCTACGATATCGCGCATCGTCTCTCCTGCGATAAAATAGTAGTCTAAATCGCCGCCGTCTGCTGCAAAATAATAGCTATCTGCATCTTCCTTTCCCATATCAAAATAGGACTTTGATGTATTGTCAAGAAAAATTCCATATGTAAAATGAGGACGCATTGAAATAAAAAACGGAACAGACTTATAAAGACTTGGGAAAAAGTCTGCATGCGTATCCGGAATATCGCTGTTCCACATTTCATAAGCATAGCCTCTTTTATCAAGAAAGCCAGTCTTATCGCCGAGTCCGTAGATATGCTCCTTTGGATGAAGCATACGCACAACTTCAAATTTATGCGCTTCTTTTTCTTTTGGAAGAGAATGTCCCTCTTTTGCCAAAAGCTCTGCCTGCTCTTTTGTGATGGTCTGCGTATTATCTGAGCGCACACTCTGCTCTGAAATCATTCGGCCATCTGGTGTCAAAAAATCAACCTGAAACTCATCTCTGACACGAACAAGAAGCTTCTTTGTTTTAATTGTAATAAACTCTTTTTGCTGGCGCGCCTGAAAATCAACCTTCTTTGGTTCCTGCACAACTGCCCTTGATGGTCTGTGCTTTTCTTCCATCGAGCTATATACTCGTACAATGCGGTCTGTAATAAATGAAATTCTTCCCTCTTTATGTTCAAACTTTACCGTTACGCCTGTGGCATCTGGTTCAAATGACAAAAGCCTGCCAAACATAATGCTCCTCCTTCAACATTTTTGCATCACATGGATTGCTTTTTATTTTCTCAGTATAGCATAACTTTGCGAGCATGTACAGCAATTATAATGTCGGATTTCGACTACACACATAACTTTACTGTTACGATTCACAAAGCTATGTTACGAAAGCCATTCACCTTAGGGCTATGCCATAACTGACTTAACGATTACAAAAACATACCTCAATTTTGCTATTTCCTTTCTTGCTCCATTTTGTGTGCTATTATGGCATTACCCACTGAAAAATTAAATACATGAGTTTAAGAGGAGGAATTATGAGTTTAGTTGTACAAGATCTTTCAAAAAAATACGGAACGCGGACCGTTGTTGATCACTTAAGCTTTGAGATGAACCGTCCGGGTGTCTATGCACTTCTTGGAACAAATGGAGCCGGAAAAACGACTTCTATCCGCATGATGCTTGGCATGCTTTCACGCGACAGCGGAACTGTCACATGGAATGGAAAGCCGCTTGATATAAATAACTGCAATGTAGGATATCTTGCAGAGGAGCGCGGCTTGTATCCTAAATATACTATTATGGATCAGCTTATGTATTTTGCCGCCCTGCGCGGTGTATCAGCTTCTGAAGCAAAAAAGCGAATCCACTACTGGGCAGAGCGCTTTGATATTATTGAATATCTTTATCCGCAGGAATATGCCGATATTCAGGCAAAAAAAGCACGCATGAATGAGGAAGCTTCACCAAAGAAAAAAGGCTTATTTGGAAGCAGTAATCAGAGAAAAAAGCGCATTGCACCAAAGACAGCTGATCAGCTTTCAAAAGGAAATCAGCAAAAAATTCAGATGATTGCAACTCTTATTTCTGACCCGGAGCTTCTTATTCTTGACGAGCCGCTTTCTGGTCTTGATCCTGTCAATACTGATTTGTTTAAGGATATCATTCACGAGCAGATCAATAAGGGCAAATATCTGATTATGTCTGACCATCAAATGTCCACCATTGAGGAGTTTTGTACTGACCTGACAATACTTGATCACAGCAAAACGATTCTTTCTGGTAACTTAAATACAATCAAGAAAAGTTATGGACGTGTTCACCTGTTTCTAAAGACAGAATCCGATATCACCTCATATATCCATGATGCCGGTATTTCGATTCTCTCTGAGTTAGCAGGCGAATATCATTTGAAGGTAACTGGTGAAGCGCAGGCAAATGCACTGCTTGGCACACTTATTCAGGCAGGAATCACAATCGTTACCTTTAATCTTCGCGAACCATCTCTGCATGAGATCTTTGTAAGTAAGGTAGGTGAGGCACATGAAGAATAATGACAATCTTCGTGGACTGAAAAGCGTATATTCATTTACACTTAGTCAGACCATGAAAAGCAAATCAAATATTGTTTCAATGCTCATTTTATTTGTAATGGCGCTTATTTCACTTCCGCTTCAAAACCTTACCGGAAATAGTATTTCAATCAGCCCAATTCAAACAGCTTATGTGACAAATGAGAGTGGAACCGAACTTGATTTTGATGCATTGACGGCTCAAAATGCTGCTTTTTCATCTGTTTTATTTGAAACCGCTGAGTTTGACAAAACTTCCTATGCCGATCATTTAGGCGACACTGATGTCTACGTTTATATCAGCGCACCAGATAAGAGCGGTGCCTGCACAGTAGAGAGCCATATCGCAGAAAACAGCTCCCTCAAAACAGAGGATCTGGAATCACTTCTGACCGCGATTTCCTCCCAGATGACATCGGAGCGCTTTGCTTCACTTGGCCTGTCCGCAAAAAATTCCTACGATGTGGACAGCATGAGCGCCGCTGACTACCTTGATCAGAAAAATGGCACAGAAAGTATTGGCTTTGATGCCAACTTTGCCATCCAGTACGGCTATTCGATCGTAGTTATGATCTTGTGTCTGCTTTCTGCAAGCTTTATCATTCGCTGTATCGTCACCGAAAAGGATTCCAAGTTGATTGAACTGCTGATGGTAAGCGTTTCCCCACTCGCACTTTTACTTGGAAAGATTCTGGCTGTCATGACCTATGTGTTAATCATGATCGCGATGATGGCAATCGGATTTGTTCTTTCCTATGAAATCAGTGTCGAGTATCTTCAGATGGCAAGTCTTAGCACCACACTTTCTCAGATGGGCATTGATCTCTCACAGCTGAATCTAAACTGGGGCACCATTGTAATTGCACTGATCTCACTGCTTCTCGCATTTGCGACCTATGCAGTTCTGTCCGGTCTGATCGGAACCTGCTGCAATACAATGGAGCAGTCTGAGCCAGCGATCATGATTGTAACGCTCCTTATTATGGTTGGTTACATCGTATCCTGCTTCACACCGATTATCTCCAGCAACGCAGTTGCCGCAGCCGTGCTTTCCCTTTGCCCGGTCATCAGCGTATTCTGCGCACCAGTTTCGTATGTGTGCGGAAATATTTCACTGATTGTCCTGATTCTTTCTTGGGTTATTCAGGCAATCATTCTTGTTGCACTGAGCATATTCTGTGCAAAGGTATACCGCGATCTTTTGCTGTACCGCGGCAGCCACATGGGAATTTCTCAGCTGTTTCAAATTTTTAAAAATAGAAAAAAGGAGGGCGCTACATTATGAAATCCTTTTTAAACGGACTAAAGAAGGTCTTTGGCTTTACTGTGCGCCACCGCCTCACAAAGGGCTGGAAGACAGCGACACTTATTGTCATGCTGTTATGCTTTGCGCTCCCGCTCGGAATTATGTCTTTCTTGGAATTCACTCAAAAAAGTGACACACCAAGCGCCGTCATTTCCGACGTATATACAGCTGACCTAACCGATGGAAATGCATTCGACTTTTCCGTTTTCAATATGATTGCAAAATCATCCGGCAACGAAACCTTCGCTTCCATTTCCTATCACAGCTTTGACACCGACGAGGATGCACTCGCCGCTGCCGAAACTGATACTGGCAATGCACTTGTTGTCGTTGTCACCTCCGACGAGGATGGCTTTCACACAAGCGTAATCCTGCCAGAAGCATCTGCCATCTCCATGGACGATGCCGATGACTACAGCGACTTTTTAAGCCAGATGTTCTCCGTCTTTGCCGTAGCCAAATCAGGAGCATCGATCAGTGATCTCACGGCTCTGGGCGGCATCAGCTATAAATATTCCTATTATGAGAGCCAGAACGGCACAGACACACTTGTAAGCGGCGACGATGCCAACTCCGAGCAGAATGCAGATGCTACCGTTAAAAACGTCTTAGGTTACATGCTTCCATATGTAAACATCATGCTTCTGTATTTCTTGATCCTGTTCTACGGTCAGGGCACCGCAAACTGTGTTGTACTAGAAAAATCCTCTAAGCTTATGGATACGATGCTTGTATCTGTAAAGCCAGAGGCAATGGTCATCGGAAAAGTACTTGCACAGGCATTTACCTGTGTCATTCAAATTGCACTGTGGGTAATCGGACTGTGGGGCGGCTTTGCAGCCGGTATCTGGGCAGTAAAAACAATCAATCCAGATACCACCATGCCGCTCATCCAGATGTTTGGTCATATGGGACTGCTCTCAAGCATCTTTACACCGGTCAACATCCTATTTTTCTTACTCTACTTAGCAGCTGGCCTGCTTCTCTACCTTGCAATCGCCTCAATTGGCGGTGCAATAGCTTCCAAGCAGGAAGACCTAAGCATGACAAACGGTATCTTCGTTATTGTCCTGCTGCTTAGCTTCTTTGCAACACTCGGTACGGGCAGCTTCTCCGGAAACTTTGATTCGATGGGTTCTGTCGGCATCCTCGACTGGATTCCATTTACATCAATCCTTGTTTCACCAAGCCACCTGCTTCTTGGCTCCATTTCCATTGCTGAGGCCTGCGGTTCACTCGTAATCGTAGTTATTACCGCCCTTCTTGGCATGGCACTTGCTGGACGCATCTACAAGGCAATGTCCATGTACAAGGGAAATATTCCGAATGCGAAGCAACTATTTTCTATGATTTTCTCGAAGTAAGCCTCGTAACCTAACGGGCCGCATAAAAAAATCCCCCGCCTGGCACATCCATGCCAGACGGGGAAATTTTTTTATTCTTCGTTTGTTACATGAAGCCGGACTAGTGCTCTGCGAAGCTTTGCCTCGGCAATTCTTTGCTCTCTGTCTGAAAGATTTTTCTGATTCAGACGCTCCTCAGCTCGTTCCTTTGCTTTCTTTGCGCGCTCCTCATCAATCTCTTCCTTCCATTCCCAGGTTGTCGCTGCTACCTGGCACTCGCCATTTAACATCGACACCATGCCGCCAATGCAGGCAGCATATCGCTCATGACCATCTGCGAGCGTCACATGAGCCTGACCCATGCCGATTCCGCTGCAGTAATTGATATGACCTGCGCGGATCGCCACATCACCATCAATTGTTCGCAGAAAAATCTGAGATGCCTGATCATCAAACACTTTTCCGTCCATCGTCACTATGCGCAAATGGAATGTGTTCATACAGTTCCTGCCTTTCCAGCCTTTTCAAATACTTCGTCAATAGTTCCTGCAAAGAGGAAGCAGCTCTCCGGAATATCATCGCACTCACCGTCAATAATCATACGGAAACCACGAATAGTCTCCTTAAGCGGAACATACTGTCCCGGCATACCTGTAAACTGCTCTGCAACAGAGAAGCTTTGTGACATGAAACGCTGCACCTTACGCGCACGGTTTACAGCCAGCTTATCTTCCTCTGCCAACTCGTCCATACCCATGATGGCGATGATATCCTGCAGCTCCTGATAACGCTGCAAGATCTGCTGAACAGCTCTTGCTACCTCATAGTGCTCCTGACCTACCATATCTGGTGTCAGAATACGGCTTGTAGATTCCAGAGGATCAACAGCCGGATAAATACCCTGACTTGCGATATCACGGGAAAGAACCGTTGTCGCATCCAGATGGGTAAATGTAGTTGCCGGAGCCGGGTCAGTAAGGTCATCGGCAGGCACATATACAGCCTGAACAGAAGTAATAGAACCCTTCTTCGTAGAAGTGATTCGCTCCTGAAGTGCACCCATCTCGGAAGCCAGTGTCGGCTGATAACCTACTGCTGACGGCATACGTCCCAAAAGTGCAGATACCTCGGAACCAGCCTGTGTAAAACGGAAAATGTTATCAATAAACAGCAGCACGTCCTGATTCTTCACATCACGGAAATACTCTGCCATTGTAAGACCTGACAGCGCAACTCTCATACGTGCACCCGGCGGCTCATTCATCTGTCCATATACTAAGGCAGTCTTTTCGATAACGCCGCTCTCCTGCATCTCACCGTAAAGGTCATTTCCCTCACGTGTACGCTCACCAACTCCTGTAAATACAGAAGTACCGCCGTGAGCAGTCGCTACATTATGAATCAGCTCCATAATCAATACTGTCTTTCCTACACCTGCACCACCAAACAGACCGATCTTTCCGCCCTTTGCGTAAGGACAAATCAAGTCAACAACCTTAATACCTGTCTCAAGAATCTCGGTCGTAGGCATCTGCTCCTCATAGGACGGTGCCTGTCTGTGAATGCTCCAGCGCTCTGCATTTTGAGGTGCCGGCTTTTTATCTACCGGATCGCCCAGAAGATTAAATACTCTTCCAAGGCATGCATCACCGACTGGAACGCTGATCGGTGCACCTGTGTCAACTGCATCCACGCCGCGAACCATACCATCAGTAGAGTTCATCGCAATGCAGCGCACAACATCGTCACCGATCTGCTGGGCAACCTCTGCAATGACGCGGCTGCCCTGATTTTCAATCTCAATGGCATTAAGCAATTCTGGAAGCTGTCCTTCCTGGAAACGAATATCCAGAACAGGACCCATTACCTGAATTACCTTGCCAACATGTCTTTCACTCATATATTCACCTTTCATCAGCTCTCTGAGCCTGCAACAATCTCTGTAATCTCCTGCGTAATACCAGCCTGACGAACACGATTATAGTGGAGATTGAGCTTATCAATCATCTCCTGCGCATTCTTTGTCGCTGCATCCATCATCATTCGGCGGGAGGCAAGCTCACTGGCCACAGATTCACTCATGGCTCCATAGATCAGTCCTGCCAGATATTCAGGCACGATGGCATTAAATACTGCCTCGCTGTTCGGCTCGTAAATGATCTGACGCTTCTTTGCCTCAGGTGCATCCTTCGGAAGCAGTGACTTCATATCCGGCAGTGGCAAAATCGGAATAAATTTTGGTTCCTGCACCATCATGTTTACGAAATTCGTGTAAACAATCGCTACATGACCAAAACCACCTTCCTTATAGCCATGGCATATCAAACGTGCGATCTCAAAGCAGTCCGCAACCGAGATATCGCCTGCCTCTGTAAATGAATCTGAGACAACAGGCACCTTGCGGTTTGAAAAATGCTCCAATGCCTTCTTTCCTATCGGAAGCACACACGCCTCATGACCTTCCATCTGTTCTTCGACAAGGCGAAACAAATTGTTGTTATAACCGCCTGCAAAACCTCTGTCACCCGCGATTACGATAAAACACCAGTCATCATTTTGCGGTTCCTTCGTGTAGATGGACATCATATCGATATTTTCAGCTGCGATCTGAGCCAGTGTGCCCTGAAGTGCCTCAAAATATGGACGGCTGTTCTCAGCACGCTCCATTGCCTTGTGAAGCCTTGACGCTGCCACCAGCTCCATTGCCTTACAGATCTGCATCGTACTCTGTACGCTCTTGATTCTCAGTTTGATTGCTTTCTGATTTCCAGCCATACAAACTCTCCTTTAATATTACTGTAAGAACTTCGCCTTATAATTGTTGATGCAATGCTCCAGTTCGCTCTTTGCCTCATCGCCAAGTACGCCAGTGCGTCGTATCTCTTCCATCGCTGCTTTTCCTTCACGATCAATATCAAGCTCATTGTTTAAACCAGTCTCAAACTCGTGAATACGCTCTACTGGAACATCTGCTAACAGATCGTTAACTACGGCGTAAATAATAGCAACCTGCTTTTCAACAGGAAGCGGAGAATTTTGAGGCTGCTTTAAAATTTCCACGATACGCTCGCCCTTTGCAAGTCTCGCCTTTGTATCAGCATCCAAATCGGAGCCAAACTGTGCGAAGCTTTGCAGCTCTCGATACTGTGAATAAATAAGCTTTAATGTTCCGGCAACCTTCTTCATCGCCTTAATCTGTGCATTTCCACCTACTCGTGATACAGAGATACCAGGATTTACAGCTGGGCGAATACCTGAGTGGAAAAGCTCAGTCTCCAAAAAGATCTGTCCGTCTGTGATGGAAATAACATTTGTCGGAATATAAGCAGATACATCACCTGCCTGTGTCTCAATGATCGGAAGCGCGGTAAGGGAACCACCTCCCAGCTCATTTGACAGCTTAGATGCACGCTCAAGCAGACGTGAATGCAGGTAGAAAACGTCGCCAGGATAAGCCTCACGGCCCGGTGGACGACGGATCAGCAACGAAAGTGCACGGTAAGACTCTGCATGCTTACTTAAATCATCATAGATGATCAGCACGTGACGTCCATTTTCCATGAAATACTCACCCATACTGCAGCCTGAATATGGCGCAATATATTTTAATGCATTTGCATCGGATGCCGTTGCTGCAACAACGATACTATACTCCATCGCACCATTTTTTTCCAGTTCGGATACAATGGATGCAACAGAAGAACGCTTCTGTCCAATTGCAACATAAATACAGATAACGCCCTTGCCCTTCTGGTTAATAATCGTATCAACTGCGATCGCAGTCTTACCAGTTTGACGGTCTCCGATAATAAGCTCTCTTTGTCCTCTTCCAATCGGAATCATGGAATCTATTGCCTTAATTCCTGTCTGAAGCGGCTCCTTAACTGGCTGACGGTCACAGATACCCGGTGCCTGACGCTCAATTGGACGGTACTCGCTTGCTGCTACCGGTCCTTTGCCGTCAATTGGCTGTCCAAGTGCATCTACAACACGTCCAAGCAGTGCATCGCCTACCGGCACAGACACTACCTTTCCAGTTCTCTTTACAGTCTGACCCTCGCTGATACCGTCATCTGCGCCTAAAAGCACAATAGATACACGGTTTTCTTCAAGGTTCTGAGCCAGACCATATGCACCATTTTCAAATGCAAGCAGCTCACCTGCCATGCAGTTTGATAATCCGCTGGCACGCACAATGCCGTCGCCGACTGTCAAAACGGTGCCAATTTCACTTTGCTCCAAGGCATTCGAATAATATTTAATCTGGCTTCGAATAACCTTGGAGATTTCTTCTGGTTTCAGATTCATTCGTTCGTCCTCACTTCTGCATATGCTTTTTTACTGCTCAATCAGCTTATGCAGTCTCTCCAATCGGCCGCGGACGCTTCCGTCCAGCTGCCGTCCTTCTATTTCAACTTTCAAACCGCCCATAAGGTTTGGATCGGTCTTTGTGACCAATATGATTTCCTTCTTCCAGACCTCTTCAAGCTTCGCCTTAAGTGCCGCCTTTTGCTGACTGCTCAAGGTCACTGCACTGACAACATGTGCCTCAGCGATATTGTGATCCTTCTGGAAGCGCTGCCTGTATTCTTCCTCGCATCCTGAAAACTCGGATAAAAGTTCTTCTTCGCATAAAAGCTTTAGAAAATTCACAAGATACTCATCAGCCTGCGCGCCAAATGCCTTATCAATAAGTCCAAGTCTTGTTTTTCTTGGAATAGATGGCTCCTGCAGCAGCCTGATGTAATCTGGATTTTCATCAAAAAGACTCTTTACAATGCGAAGCTCATCAAGCAGCTCTTTGCTGTATGTGCGCTGCTCAACATCCTTTTCAAGCGCTAACTCATACAGACTATCTCCATATAGCTTTCCGGTTTTTGTCATGATGCCTCACCTACATCTGAAATAAACTCATCAATCAGTTTCTGATGATCTGCTTCCTTTACTTCCTTTTCAATCACCTTTCCGGCAATGGATACGGCAATATCACCGATCTCGGACTTCATCTGCTGGAATGCAGCAGTGCGCTCCTTGGCGATATCAGCAGATGCCTTTTCCTTGATGGCAACTGCTTCCTTCTTTGCGTCAGCAACAATCGCCTCACCTCTCTCGGTAGCACTCTTTTGAGCATCGGAAATGATCTGTCTTGCCTCATCCTTTGCGTTTGAAATGCTTGCCTCGTATTGATCGCGCATCGTCTTCGCCTCTTCCTTGGCTTTTGTCGCATCTGCGATCTGGGAGTCTGCCATCTGCTTTCTCTCTTCCACTACCTTATTAATACGGTCAAAAAGGAACTTTTTCACCAGAAAAACAGTCAGAAACAAATTACAGATCTGTGCAACGAATGTCCACGGCACAATTCCTACCAGTTCCTGTACTTCCTTCATGTGTCAACCATGCCTTTCTTTGGTTCTAGCACATTTTGTGTTAGAATCCAAATATGTCTTTTATATACTTTATAATGCCCACGAATTGCTTCGTTGCTACGCAACTCTCGCAATTCTAAAAACATTCGAATTCGCTGATTTTCTTCGAAAATCGCTGCATTCTCATGTTTTTGCGGGTCTCAAGGTCACAAGCTTCCTCATGCAAGCATGATCAGCTTGTAACGTTTCGCCCCTGATTAGCCCAAGAAATTCATAAACATACCAGGTGCAACAAAGATCAAAAGAAGACCGGTAACGAAACCATAAATACCGGTAGTCTCTGCAACGGCACAACCAAGAAGCATGGTACTTGTAACATCACCCTTGCACTCTGGCTGACGTCCAATTGCCTCAAGTGCCTTTGCTACTGCATTACCTTCACCAATACCAGGTCCGATACCTGCGATCAAAGAGCAGCCTGCACCAATTGCACAACCTGCAAGAGCAATACCTTTAGCCAATACTGTAAAATCCATTCTTTTTTCCTCCTGTTAGAAAAATCTTTTTTGTTTTATTAGCCCTCTTCTGCGGCGTTTGCGATATACATAATCGTCAGCATACAGAAAATGAATGCCTGCATAACACCTGAGAACCAGTCAAAATATAAAGATGTAATTGCCGGAAGACCCACCGACAAAAACGGAATTGTTCCAAGCACACTTCCTACTGCGCCTGGAATCAGACCAAACAGCGCCTTTGTTGCAGTTGCAAGCGCTGCGTAAATCAAACCATCAATAACGACACCAGACAGAATATTTCCAAAATGACGGCATGCCATGCTGACTGGTGTTGCCAACTCAGACAAAATGTTAAACGGCGTCATAACTGGAATTGGCTGTGTAAAGCCCTTTAAATATCCGCCAAGCTTGTTAGTCTGGATCTTCTTTGCCGTGATCATAATAAATACAACCACTGCCCATGCTGCTTCTGTTGACAGATCTGCTGTTGGGCTTCGAAGACCTAGAAGACTGATTAGATTTGAAAATACACTTGTGGTAAACAACGCTGCGATAAACGGAATCATGTAGTCAAACTTATAACCACCCGTATTGCCGCGCACAAAGTTGTTCGCCTTTTCTACCAGAAACTCAGCCACTGCCTGACGCTTTGAGATGTTTGTTACTTTTAAATCATGTGTCAGCCACAGGCAAAGCACTGCAATAACTGCCATGACAATCCAGCTGACCACCATAGTCTCACTGATCTGAAGATCACCCAGAATAGGAATGTTCGTCGGAATCGTAAAAAACACCTGAGCTCCTGAAATGTCAAAATCCATTGTTTACTGTTCACTTCCTTTCCCAGCTGTGGGATCAGCTGACTGGCTGTCCTTTTTTTCCTGCGCAAGCTTAGCTTTTCCAATTGTAAGATAATAGATTTTTATTACCATACTAGGAAACAGAAGCGGAATAATTCCGGCTGCCCCATTAAAACACGGAGCTGCAAGCGCTACAACACCCCACGCAAGCATTAAAAGCGTTCTTTGACGCTGACTAACCTGCATGCGCTGACGCGCTCTGCCTTCGTCTGTCTCTGCAGCTACCTTCTGAACTGTAAGTCCCATAAGGAAAAAATTTCCAGCTGCAAAAATAAAACCGCCAATGCCGGCAAGAAATACCGTATAATCAAACGGTATCTTTTCCGGATTCACCTGATGAAGAAAGAAAAATACAACCCACATCAGTACAACACCTATGGCAGTTCCTGATGCAATCCGCATCGTTTCCTGCTTTACCGCAGGAGATACACTTCTCATTCTGTCACCTTCCCTTTCTTTGATGCCAAGGTCAAAAGCTCCAAAAGCCGATCGTGCTTTCACGATGGAGTTACATCGCAACGGAGCAATTCGCAGGCATCATTAATTAAACATGATCATTAAATCCGAATGGTTTCTTATCCTTCTTTTTATTATGCTTTTTCGCACGCAAATACAGCTTATACCAGGTCATAATTCCGGCCCCGATCCCAAAGATCAAACCGATGATATAAACCCAGCTGCCTACACCTGTATGGTCACAAAGCCAGTAACAAAAATACAGACATGCAAGGAGAGGGATCACAAGTGTCAGTCCTAACTGAATAATCACAAACAGCCACCATCCTTTCACCATTTGCTAACTAGTATACCAGTTTTTAATGGAAAAGAAAAGAAAATTTTCTATAAAACCCTTTCCAAAAACTACTATAATTAGCATAGTTGATTATAATTTCTTTCGTTTATGTCTTCAATAGACAATGATTTCTTCGTGTTCAAATTTACACAAAACGGTTTGCGTGTCTATGAAAAACACGAATTGAAAATTTTTTTGAAAAAATTTGAAAAAGTGCTTGCATTTTGTTCTGAGTTGTGGTATCATTCATAACTGTCAAGGAAATATGACATGGATGGATTCCCGAGTGGCCAAAGGGGACAGACTGTAAATCTGCTGCAACTTGCTTCGGTGGTTCGAATCCACCTCCATCCATTGAGCTTCACAAGAAGCTATGCCGCAGTGGCGGAACTGGCAGACGCCCGGGACTTAAAATCCCGTGGGTAGTGATACCCGTACCGGTTCGATTCCGGTCTGCGGCATTGAAAACAGTAATCGAAAGATTGCTGTTTTTCTTTTTCTCATTTTTGTTTGTTTTGTTTTTTACCGCTTCCCGGAAAGCTAAATGACCGGGAAGCGGTTTTCTCATTATTTGCTCATTCTATTTTCCAATCATGGATTCGCTTACTTCATCCCAATTCTTATAATAACAGTCTGCGACCTTTCGAATCTTCTCCTCGTCCTGATTATATGAATCATAAATACCCACAGTAATAAAGCCTGCATTCTTTGCAGTAACAATAGCATGAAGTGCGTCCTCAAATACAACTGTCTCTGAAGGCTTACTTCCAATCTCTTTTGCAGCGGCAAGATAAATATCTGGTTCTGTCTTTCCCTTTCCAATATCACTGCATGTCAAAATTCCTTTAAAATAACTCCAAACGCCAAGACGCTTTAAGCCAGCTGTAACACATGCACTGTCACTTGAGGTTGCAATAATCATTGGAATGCCTTTTGATGCAAGCAACTTAATTACCTGTTCTACGCCTGGTTTTAGCTGCACCTCATCCTCATAGAAGCCGCGTATAAGCTCGCGTATACCGTCAAGAATCTGCGTCCTCGTCAAACTCACACCATAGTGGTCAATTAAATAATCTGCACCCTCTTCCATCGACATAGTCATGATCTTCTCGGAAAGATTTTCCTCTGGTTCTAATCCAAGGCTATTTAGATAACGTACCGCTGCCTCTTCCCAGATCACCATAGAATCAAGAAGTGTGCCATCCACATCGAAAATCACACCGTGGATACCTACCCACTTATTTGCTTCCTTATTATTAAAATTATTCTCATCTGAAAATTTATTCATGCAAACCTCCTGGCTTTGTTAACTTTTTTTGATTATATCACAGTTTTGCCAGATGGGACAGGGGCAATCTATTTTGACACTCCAGACAATGCCTTCAGCGATTCAATATCAGCAAAAGCAATTAACCGCTCACTCTCATAAACGAAGCCAATTTCCAGCTTACTGCCTGTTCTCTGGCATCTACAAATCTCTTATATATACCATCTTGCGTCATAAGCTGTTCATGTGTTCCCTTCTGTACAATTCTTCCTTTATCAACAACTACTATCTGATCTGCATGACGAACAGTCTTTAATCTGTGCGCAATCATGATGATTGTCTTTTCTTTTGTGAGTGCTTCTATGGCATCCATCAAATCCTTTTCATTCTCCGGATCAACATTAGCTGTTGCCTCGTCTAATATGACGACTGGCGCATCCTTCATAATAGCACGTGCTATAGAAATACGCTGCTTCTGGCCTCCTGAAAGCGATGAACCACCCTCTCCAATCACTGTATCATAACCATTCGGAAGTTGACTTATAAATTCATGACAGCATGCTTTCTTTGCAGCTGCTACAACTTCCTCGTGTGTTGCATCCTGACGACCAAATTTGATATTATTTTCAATCGTATCGGCAAACAAATATACTGTCTGAAATACAAAGGAAAAATTGTTCATCAGACTGTTCATGCTGTAATCCTTCACATTTACACCGCCAAGTGTGACTTTGCCTTCATCTACGTCCCAAAATCTTGCGATCAAATTGCACAATGTAGATTTACCGCCACCAGATGGACCAACAATTGCTGTTGTTGTCTTTTCAGGAATTGAAAGCGATACATCATCAATGATTTTTCTCTTGTCATAAGAAAACGAAATGTGGTCAAGTTTAATATTACAGTTTTGCGGCTTGATTTCTTTTCCGTCAATGTCCATTGTGTCAAGCTCAAGAATTGCATTTGCCTTATCTACGCACACACTTACTACATGCAAAAGTGAGGAGTAGTTTCCGGCACACTCAAGGCTTGAATAAAGCATAAATGCTGATATCGTCATACCGATTGCATAAATTGCACTCATCGTTCCATTTATGTAAAATGCCGCACTACTGATCACAATAACTGCTCCTGTGATCTTCGTCACAATTCCCTGAAGAAAATGATATGGCACAAATAAAAGCTCCATTTTCGTGTTGATCTTCGCACATGCTTCGTTTGCATCATTCAGCCGTTTTGCCTGCTTGCCAAGCAGGTTATAAGATTTTACTTCTGATATTCCCTGAATGTATTCCATGATCTGGCTAATCAGCTCCGTATCACACTGAACTTTTTTCTCTGAATCACTCTTTCCAGCCTTTTGCATGATTGAATTGATTACAAAGAAAATGACTACACCAGCCGCTGATATCAAACCAATTCTCCAATCAAAAATGAGAATCATAAGAACAATCATAGTTGTTTCCAGAATACCCTGTGTCGTCAGCATAACGACTCTAGCCGCAATATCACCAAGCATTTCCATAGTATTCGTTGTAACAGAAGAAATCTCACCTATACTGTTTGAATTAAAATATCCCATTGGAAGATATCGAAGATGTTCTGCTATCTTTATCCTCGTAAAAGCACTTGCATTATACCCGCCTTCTGTCTGGAGCACGGTTGAAAATCTCTTGCAGATAATATCAACTACAATGGCAATTCCCATAATAGCAATTGAACCAATGATATATTTTCCCATGGCTTCTTTACTCATCAATCCGATCAGTACATACATGATAGCCGGTATCTTCATCGCAGAGGCAAGGGCTTCTGCAAGACCGATCACTATGGACAATTTAAATTTATTTTCATTTTCTTTTCCGGAAAACTTAAAAAACTTAGCCAGAATCTCAAACATATTAGTTGTCCTCCTTTGCGGTATCTTTGGCAGATATATGTGCATTCCACATTTCCTTATAAAGTGGGCACGATGCAAGAAGCTCCTCATGTGTGCCATGTGCTGCTATATTTCCTTCATCCACAACAAATATCTGATCGCTGTCTTTGACTGTAGAAAGTCTGTGTGCAATAACAATGAGAGTCCTTCCTGCAACAAGCTTTGCAATAGAATTTTGCAAAATAGCTTCATTCTCAGGATCTGTGTACGCAGTCGCCTCGTCAAGAATAACAATTGGCGCATCTTTAAGCATAGCTCTTGCAATTGAGATACGCTGTCTCTCACCGCCTGACAAATGACCACCTGCTCCACCGACAATTGTATCAAATCCATTTTCAAGCTGCATGATAAAATCATAGCAGCCGCTCTTTTTCGTTACGTCTATAATTTCTTCATCTGTTGCTTTCGGATTACCCTGTCTGATATTTTCTCGGACAGTTTCATTAAACAGATAATTGTCTTGTGCTACATATGCGATTTTTCGATTAAAATCAACAAGTGACATCTGTTTTATGTCAACACCGCCGATCTTGATACTTCCGCTATTTACATCCCAAAGAGAAGCAATCAGCTTTGCAATTGTGGATTTACCGCTTCCCGATGGGCCTACAATCGCATTAACTGTGCCAGCATTCAACTTCATATTCACTCCGTGCAGGATTTCCCTTTCATGATAACCAAACTTGACATCGGTAAGTGTGATGGAATTATCCTTTGGAGCTGCTGTACTCTTTTCAGGTCTTTTAAGCTCTGGCTGTTTTAGAATTCCAACCACCTCATCAACAATCACACTGATTTTACCCAGATCATCAGTATAAGAACCTACTGTAATAATCGGTCCTACAATTCCAAGTGACAGAATGATACACATAACAAAACTTGAAATCGTCAGTGTTCCATTTTCCACATAATGTGCTCCAAATGGAAGAACTGTCAATAATGTATACGGTGTCACAACCATCAGCAGTGCATGAAAGATTGAGCAGCGTTTCATCCACGAAATAAAGGAATCTGCATATTCCATAGCTGCCTTTGTAAATTTGGCATAAGAGCTTTCCGTTTTTCCAAATGCTTTGATGACTTCAATTCCATCAATATATTCCACTGCTGCATCATTCAGCTCCTTTGTTGTCTTAACCGTTCTTTCAAAACTCGGTTTATAATCAATCATCATGCCAAAATAAGAAAGAAATCCAACCACCACCGGCACTAATGACAATAATGCCAGTCTCCAATCTGTCATGAAGAAATAAATTAGGATAATGACCGGTGCCAGCAGATTAGAAGTAAATTCCGGTACAATATGTGCCAGTGTTGTCTCAATGCTGTCAATTCTTTCCACCATGATATTTTTAAATGTTCCTGATGGTGTATCCTTCACATATCCAAGCGGCACCCTCGCCAGCTTTTCACAGCAAGATTTTCGTATATTTGCAAGTACAGTAAACGTTGCTTTATGAGAGAGCGATGTAGAAAGTGAATGAAAAAGCTCTGCTATAATAAACGACAGCGCAATCCATATTGCCATAATCAGATATTCTTTAAATTCCTTACTGCCATCCAAAAACATTGTTACGACATTTGCGATAATAAAATATGGAATTATTTTGAAAATAACATTTCCTACCGCAAGCACTACACTCCATACATAGGCACTTCTTTTTTGTCCCGCCCACTCCAGTATCCAACTGGCGGCAGACCTCTTCTTTTCTTTCATGCAAACACACTCCCTTACTATAATTTTGCTCAGGCAATCCAAATTAGTTTTGGCTAACCTATCTATAATAAATAAGATGGCTCACCGGCATAAGCCACCTTATTTTATTATTCTGAAAATCTTATTTATCTTCAGCCGGGAATTTGATATTCCACAATCGCTCCCAGCCACCAGTTTGAAATTCCCTTAACTGGTATACATTTTTCTTTGCCGTTTCCCTATCCATGTCATGTTCAATAATCTGCAGTACTGATGAGAAAAATCCTGTATAAATCATATGCATAAGACTTTTGCTAACAGCTGGGAACTCTATTCCTGCATCACGCATTGTCTTCATATATTTCTGGCTTGCTTCCACCTCCCGCTCTACCATGTTATGGATAAAATCTTCGAACTTTCCGCTGTCTCCACATTTTAAGAGCAATCTAAAATTATCGTAGTGATCATATATATAATCGATCATCTGATCCATTCCATCACTTGAGGTTCCAGACATATTCCTTGTCTGCTCATCGGCAGAAAGCTCTACAAATTCAGCTAAGATTCCATCATATATTTCATAAATGTGCTCCACATAAGGATCTGTCAATGCATCAAAAAGCATTTCCTTCGTCGGATAGTACTTATAAAATGCTCCTGTTGTGAGTCCGGCATCTTTCACAATATTCCTCAAAGATGCTCCACTGAATCCGTCTTTTAAAAAATGTCTAAGTGCTGTGTCCAATATTTTTTCCTTGGTTTTCTCTGCCTTTACTGACATATGATTCATCCTCCAATGCTGCAAAAATATAACAATGTTATATCACACTGTTATATTAATTTTATCTATTGACATTGTCAATAATACACATGATGTCTTATTGGACTTTTTTTCTCACTTAAGCCAGGAGGGACAGGGGCAATGGATCTTTTTGACTCCTTCATTCCTAGAAACTCCTGCTGAAAAATTGCGGATTTAATGCAACCTATATATTTCTATTTTTTTATTGACAAACACTTGCAAAAATATCACCCTCGTGATATTCTCATAATATAAAGGAATACTTTAAGGTACAAAAGAAAAAGCCAGATAGCACAAAATACATCAGATAAGTACCGAAATTCGGAACTACATAAAATGAAGGACTTATTGATGAACGATAACTTAGAAACTGTACAATTATTACCCCTGACTTCTGATATCGTATTTAAACAGGTATTCGGTCAGGAAGAAAGTAAGCCATTTGTTGTGTTTTGACTTATACAAAGATTCCCGTTACTACAGAAGCTTTGTTCTTAAAGATGAAGAAACAAATGAAATATACAGACAAACTTTCAAAATTTCATTCTTTGAGCTACGCAAAGCAGTCAGCGAATTATCTCAAACAAAAGAAGTTGAAACTTTTGAGCTTTCTGGCTTAACTGCAAGAGATCAATGGGCACTATTTATTAACTCTGGTCAACAGGAGGTGTATGAAAAATTGGTTGAAGAAAACAAAACATTTGAGGAAGCATATGAGCGTCTGAAAAAAGCCAGCAGCGATGAAACATTAATGGCTATGTACCGAAACCGCGAAAAAGCAATACGCGACTGGAATGATTCCATAAACTCAGCCAGAAAGGACGGAGTACAACAGGGGGTGCAATTAGGCGAACAGCGTGTTAATATGCTTTATGAGAGATTATTAAAGGAAAATAGAGGCTCTGAAATTCCAAAAGCTATTGCTGATCCAACATTTCGGACAAAATTATTTAACGAATATGGAATTTAAGCCGGTGGGACCTGATGGCTCATTTACTAAGTGATAAAAAATAGGCTTCGCCTATTCAACTCCCCTGCCCCTCAATCTTGAGGGGTGGGGTTTTCTTTTTGTTACAAGCTCTCATTTACAAAAAAGACTCTGACGGTTTCTATATCTTTTTTCATATCAAATTACCTCTTTTCATACGATTGGCAGAATCTGATTTCTTCTCAGATCCTGCCAAAATTGTTTTATTCAGACAGATTTTCTTTACAGAAAAGTTCTATACAGTTCTCAACCATTGTCTGATCATAGTCTGTCGAAATACCTGAGCCAAGCCAGTATGCATAGTCACCTGCATCATATTTTCCCAACGCATCCAGGATTTTTCCTTTATATCTTATCCGTCTCTTTTCTACTCTTCCATTCTGCAACGGCATTTTTAACCCGTTTGTCAATATCCAAACGTGCTCTCTGGCATTCTTTCGGATATTTTCTTGCCCCCTGAAATGCCATTTTCATGAAGATTCCAGATCCAATCGGGAGCATTGTCTTTAACATACTCTCTGGAAAAATAAAATGTGTTCCATGCTCATAAATTACAGACTCTAATCTGCATGTGTATGGATATTCTTTCATTCGCTGTCTCATTCGACGGATATATTTTGCAGTATCCCACAATACATCATCTTCAGCGCCAATCAGCAATAATATTCCATTGATTTTTTCAATCTTGATCATCTCGTCTTCTGTGACTGGGTGAGCCTTTTCCGAATCATCAAACAGTTTTCTTGAATTAACCATATCACCGGTTCGCTTTGTTTCTTTCTCAATTACCCTCCAGTAGTCTGGATGTTTATAGCAAAACGGCATATACGGAAGCGGTTCTCCTTTATAAGAAAAAAGAGATTCTCCTTCAATCGGCCATTCCTTACAGCCATCTTTTTTACCCTGCATAAATCCCTGCCAGATAAAGTCACTCGGTGTCAGACCAATCGTCAATGTGATATCTTCAAAATAAGAAGCGGCAGTTAAAGCAAGTGTTCCTGTAGTAGATGCCCCGACAATTCCTATCTTCTGATTACCATTTGCTTTTAACCAGCTGATTGCTTTTTCTATGCGTTCCAGTGGATAATTATGATGTCCATAATCCTTTTTTCCAGGTGACATCGTCATCACATTAACACCGAGTTTATGTAGCCATTTCACAGATGTACGCGCCAGATAATCCTCTGAATCATCTCCGATCATGGCAATCATTGCACAGTCTGAATCTGATTTACATTTCCAGTATGCACCATAAAATCCATCTGTTCCCACATCAAAATGTTTTTTCTTCATTATCTATCGCCCTTTCCAATAGGTTTTCTTACAACGCAATGCATCCTCATACCTTTGCGGATTTCAAATCTTTCCACTTTTAGCCCTGCTTTTCTGCAACATTTCATAACCACATCTCTTGTTGGCGCTCGGACATCTCCGTGTCCACATATATTTGCCAGAGGCATTTCCAATGTATTCATCAGCCATACCAATACTTTATTATCACTTGTCACATCTCTCAGAATCAGTCTTCCATTTGGACGAAGACATCTTTTTACACTGTCAAAAAATGCCTGTGGATTTGGATAATGATGGAAACTCATAGAACAAATAATTGCATCAAATGAATTGTTTTCAAATGGAAAGTTCTCACAGTCTCCTACAACAAATGTTGCATTTGGAATATTTTTCTTTTTTGCCTGTTCAATCATGGCTGGCGTCAGATCCAGTCCTGTATAATGTCGGTCTGGGTATTTTTCTGATAATAAAGAAATCATTGGAGCAGGTCCACAACCTGCATCCAATAAATTTCTGAACGACTCCTTCTCTAGCTCTGCCAGAATATCCGGATAATCCTTCTTACACATTTCGTAAATGCCAGCATGGTTACTTTCATATCTTCCAGCTGCTTTTGTAAATTCACTAATTGACAATTTTTTGTATTCTTCGTTTTTCATGCCCTTCCTCCAATCACTGCATTTTTTTGCCTTGAATCCATATTCATCACTATCATGTATTAGTTTTATCTAACCCAATCTTTTAAAAAAACCGTGTGAAAACAAAACTGTAATTTCACACGGTTTCTTTTCTTATGCTTTCAGTATATCACTTTTATCCTGTTTCGCAACTAAATTTTGTCTCACTGATACTATTTATCATTACAGTTTTTGAGCCAGGGTGACAGGGGCAATGGCTCTTTTATTGTCCCTGATGGCTCATTGCAAGTGATAAAAATAGGGCGCACCCTTTCGGATGCGCCCTGTATAACAATATTTATTCAATTGTAATGTGTTTCTTCTCTTCTACAACTGGCTTTGCTTCTTTCTTCGGAACAAACAGTGTCAGCATACCATGCTGGAACTGTGCCTTGATATCCTCTTCGGTGATATCCTTACCAACATAGAAGCTTCTCTGGCATGATCCTGCATAACGCTCTCTTCTTAAATACTTGCCAGTCTTCTTATCCTGCTCGTCCTCGTCAAGACCTTTCTCAGCACTGACTACCAAATAACCATCCTTTAACTCTGCATGTACTTCATCTTTCTTGAAGCCTGGAAGATCAATCTCTAACTGATAGCCGTCATCATATTCCTGAATATCAGTCTTCATCAGGTTTGCTGCGTTGTGACCATACAGCTTTCTCTCTGTCTTCTTGTCATTAACATATGGAAAATCAAAGAAATCATCAAATACACTATTTGCAAAAATGCTCGGTACTAACATAATCAAAATCTCCTTTCAATGCTCCAAACTGGATTTTATACTTTAACATCTGCAGCGCCAGCTGCAATCTATTTTGACACTCCGGACACTGCCGATGTGGTATTTATTTTAGCAGCTTTCGCTGCAGAACTAAGGTTTTTAAGAGGCTTCCTTGTTGTTCCCCTTCTTTTGTTCTATGTGTACTATAGCACTTATTATTAGCACTGTCAAGAGGTGAGTGCTAATTATTTTGTGAAGATTTTGTGAACTTCTAATTTTCCTGCTTTTCAAAAAGTCAAGCGAAATTTTTCTTGCATTGAGAGCAGGCACTGTAACTTATTACTATTTTCATAGTATATAGAACAATTTTGTTATCTTGTTTTTTTTCCTCAGAAATGATATGATACTCGAATATAGAGAAATACATCATTCTTATAAGAGAAAGGGATAATGATATGAAAATCAAACCAGATCAAAATGCAGTTACTATGATTCAGGAACTGTCTGATGCAAAGGCACCGTCCGGATTTGAGGATGAAGCTGTTGCTGTCGCAAAAAAATATGGTGCAGAATTTGCCGATGTTGAGGAGGATTGCCTGCGCAATCTCTATCTGCGTTCCAAGAACAATACAGGTAATAAGCCTGTTTTTATGCTTGATGCCCATAGTGATGAGGTTGGACTTATGGTTCATTCAATCAAGCCAAATGGAACACTTCGCTTTGTTTCCCTAGGTGGCTGGAGCGATAATTCTCTCCCGGCATCAAAGGTTCTTGTACGCAATAAATATGGTAATTTTATTCCTGGCGTAATTGCAGCTAAACCACCTCATTTTATGACACCTGCCGAGCGTCAGAATGCCGGTTCCACATCAATTCAGTCTCTTGTAATTGATATCGGTGCAACAAGCAAGGAAGATGCTGTTGAAAACTTTGGTATCCGCATTGGTGAGCCTATTATTTCTGACGTACATTTCTCCTATGACGAGGAACATGATGTCATGATTGGAAAGGGCTTTGACTGTAGAATTGGCTGTGCTGCCCTTCTCGAGACTATGCGCCGTCTCTCAGATGAGAACTTAAATGTTGATCTGGTAGGTGTGTTATCTACACAAGAGGAGCTTGGCGAGCGTGGTGTTAAGGTTGCAGTCGGAAAGGTTGCTCCTCAGATTGCACTTTGTTTCGAGGGCTGCCCTGCTGATGATACCTTTACTGAGCCGTATGCAATTCAGACAGCTCTGAAAAAGGGTCCAATGCTTCGTTTTATGGACAAATCAATTGTATGCTCCCCAAGATATCAGCGCTACGTATTAGATCTTGCTGAAGAAAAGGGACTTGCTGTACAGTCTTCTGTCCGTGAAGGCGGCGGAAACAATGGTGCGATTATTAACACTTCACTTGATGGTATCCCGGTAATCGTTGTCGGTGTTCCTGTTCGTTATATCCATTCTCATTACGGAATTACTTCTTACTATGATTTCGAAGCTACAGTACAGTTAGCAACCGAAGTTGTTCGCTCTATGACAGAGGAAATCATCCGTTCCTTCTAATCAAACTTTTAACTCGCATAAAGACTTAGAATTAAAAAAACGACAAACTGCACATTATGCCATGCAATTTGTCGTTTTTATTTTAAAACTTTGGTTTCCACTTTCCTCGCGCAAAGTATACAGCAAAGAGCATAAATAATAAAACATTATGTGCTATCATACATGCCCATGCAGCAATAAGTCCCATGCCTAAAAGCTGCGTACATATGAAGGTTCCTATAATACGAACACCCCACATGCCAATTACACTAAAGATAAACGGTGCAACTGTTTTTCCAACTCCCTGCATCATACCTTCAAGTACGATCGGGATACCATAGAAAGGTTCTGATATTGCGACCATGCGAAGTACTGTAGAACCTAGCATAATTACCTCTGCGTCACGTGAGAACAATGTCATAAGCTGTGGTGCAAATGCAAACAGAAGGGCACCGCACACAGTCATCAATCCGGTTTCAAGTGGAATAATTGCACGCTCTAAATCACGAAGCTTTTTTCCATCTTTTGCGCCAAGTGCATTACCAGCAAGTGTAGCTGCTGCCGTCTGCATACCCCATCCCGGAATATAAAATCCAGACTCTACTGTATTTGCGATTGTGTGTGCTGCCGCAGATGTCTCTCCAAGAGAGTTGATCATAGAAGCAAATACAACGTAGCCAAGCGATGTTGCAAAACGCTGGCACATATTTGGAAATGCTACTCTAATGCACGGAATAAGAATTGTCTTATCTGGCTTAAAGCTCTGTCCCTTCGGTGAAATATCAGCATGTTTCCACAATTTTACAGTAATGGCAATTCCTCCATATGTATACGCAATCGCACTTGCAAGAGCTGCACCTTCAATTCCAAAACCTGCACCTGGCAGCGTAATAGAAATACCTGCAATCACTGCCACACGTGTCGGGTAAATGAACAGGAAATTGAGCACGGTATTAATAATATTCATCACAACACCAACTCTCATCGGCGTTTTTGTATCTCCTACTGATCTAAGTACCGTACCAAAAATAATATTTGCTGTTCTAAACAGCATCGGTGCATACAATATAAGAAAATAACGAGATGCCATATCGCGGATACCTTCATCTACCTGCATCCAAACCGGCACCTGCTTGTTGATTGCTGCAATCACGATAGTAAAACTGATTCCTACCGCAAGCACTACCAAAACAGCCTGTCCTGACGCCCTTTTTGCGCGTTCCCGATTTCCGGCACCAAATGACTGCGATATAAACGCAAGCAATCCTACACCAATCGCTGATACTGTACTTCCTATCAGCCAGTTTACAGTGCTGGTTGATCCGACTGCCGCAGTTGCCTGTGTGCCAAGTGAACCAACCATTGCAGTATCAATGTACTGCACTGCTGTCTGCAGAAACTGCTCTAGCATAGTTGGCCATGCCAAAGCGAAGATCACTGGCAGCATTTTGTTCTTTCGAATGTTCCACTTCTCCATCTTTTTTCTCCCTGTATTCCATTTTCGCCCAATTGTCAAAGCGCATATTTTTTTATTATAGCATACTTTCAAAATAAAACAAGCGATCAGCGATTTACAAACATATCAAGCTCACTTCTGCTTGAAATATGAAGCTTCGAAAAAATATTTTCCAAATACGACTTTACTGTATTTAAGGAGATTCCAAGACTTTTTGCAATCTCCTTATTTGAACGCCCTTTTGAGGCAAGCATGGCGATGGAAAACTCATATGGTGTAAGTGCATCTGTAACCTGAAGAGTGGATACTGGATTGTGGATTTTCATCCATCCTCTACTGAATGTATATACAGATTCGATGATCTCATTATATTCATCTGGATACTGTTCACGCAGCGACCGCTCGATCTGCCCTTGAAGTAAGCCATGATGCTCAATAAATGGATGTATGTAATGCTCAGGAAGTGCAATGTTCCACGCCCTCATAAACGCTGCATCTGCATGCTCATCATCTTTTAAATTCATACAAATCATGCAAAGGACAAGATTTAAGTAAATACTTGCAATTGGGAAACAATTTCCTGCCATCATAAGTGCGGCCTCTGCCATGCCCATTGCACGCTGATATTCACGTCTAAGATAAAGCTCATGTGCTGCGGCATAGATCACATAATATTGGATTCCAGCCTGACACAAACTAATTTTATCACGCAGCACACTTAAATCTGCTGATTCTGAATGGAAAAAGACACTTACAAAACCTTCTGTGACAAGCGTATAGAGCTTCGCTGAAGGATCTGATGTCTTTTTATTTTCTAAGGCAATGGCATTAAAATCTGCTAAAACTGCTGCTGGATCTCCTTCCTGAACAGTTGCCATGGCATGCACCAAACGCGCCGCCAAACGTATCTGTACACTTTCGCTATTGAAGCATTGCTCGCTCACTGTACAGCATTCTTTCTCTTCGTTGCGAAAATAATGCCAAAGTGCCCTTGTTATCTGTCGCTCTTCCTCATCTGCAAGTGAATGCTCAAACTCATGAAAGCTTCCCGGACATGGACTTGCAATCAATGGCATATAGCATTTATTTACATTCCGCTTCCTTTTTGTGCTTTTCTTCGTATCAGCTTTTTTTCTGATATCTAAAGGACTCTTTGCTGTGTATGGAATAAGCCATTCACTTTTTTTGCGAACAGCTCCCTCAATTCGTCCTGTATTCAAATAATAATTTACCATTCTAATGGACATTCCCCATTTTTCAGAGGTTTCTCTCACTGTCAAATATTCCATGATTTATTCCTTCTTTTATTGTCAATTCCATTAATGTTGCTATTGACAGTTTACCATAGCAAACTGGTCTTTAGAACAAAAACAACGTGATTCAGGTGTTTTATGATGGAAACCTAGAAAGCGACCTCTTTGCCTAACCCTTTAATTTCTCTACTTTGCATCTATGTTTTTTGGTTCCCTTATCGTAACCAATCCCAACAGCCAAAATTCGCCCTGTGTGATGAATTTTGGCTGCCAATTTTCCCTTTAAGCGAAGTGCATACTCTTTTTCTTTAATCTGTGCAATTGCTTCCTCTGGCGTATGATCAACCTTCAGCTCCAAAATAATGGCATCGTCTGATTCTCGAATCGGATAAAAGATAAAATCTACATATCCTTTTCCCGCTTTGTCCTCTCTTTCCACACGATATTGATCTCGTGCTGATAAATAAACCAGATTCACAATCGCTGATAATTCAATTTCGTGATTATAAGATAGTAACGGTGTTTCCGTATTATGTGCATACTCTAAAATTTGTTCCATTACCTGCGTATCCCCATGCAATGTTGCCTCTAACATACGCTTTGATTCTCTTGCCAAGCGATACACATAGCCAAGTGATGGCTCTTTTTGCAGCATTTCATCAAAACGCTCCATCAACTCTCTGTTAGGGATTCGTACTTTTCCTTCTTCGCTGCTCAAAAATCCATACACGACCATCGCAGAAAAAATTTCTTCTCTTGTTGTCAATTCCATTGATGTTGCCGCATATTCCTGCACTTTCGCCTCTACCGATTCTCCCGACACCATTAATGCCAAATCATTTCTCACACCTGCAACATTTTTTTCAATATAATAATAAATCTCATCATATGGACCTGAACTCGTCCAATAGTTTCCCAAATTATTATTTGTGAGCGCCATCACAACGGATCTTGGGTTATATATGCGTTCTCCGCCTTTTGCGTGATACCCGTCATACCATTCTTTAAGCCCACTTCTTGAAAGCAAAGGCTTTCCTGTATTTTTCAAAAAACGCGCATAAAGCATGTCAACTTCTGCCTCGGTAAATCCAAATGCGTCACTGAATTTTTCCTCACTGACCATTGTATACTCTGCAAACATATTCAATTCTGAACCACTTGAATACTTTGCAATAGGCAAGATTCCTGTCATATAAGAAAGTAATACATATGCCTTATCTTTAAGTAAACTGCTCAAGAAACTGATATATTTTTTCTTGTCTTCATCTGTGATAAAGTCCTTATGGAAAATACAGTCCCACTCATCAAATACAAAAATAAAGCGCTGACATCCATATCTTTCATAAACAAGGTCGAGACTATCCCAAACTGCATCCTCCTCTTGAATATCAGCCTTTGGATATGCCTCCATTAAATCCTGTATCAATATTCGCTCAATCCGCTCAATATATTGATCATACGAATTGCAATTTCTTGGCATACGACTAAAATCAATCCGAATCACATCATGCGTGTTCAAATGCTTTTTATAGCCTGTACTTTCAGCTATTTTTAGCTTAGAAAAAATCTCTGTTGAATCTACTCCATGACTAAAAAATGCACTAACCATGTTTGCCATCACAGTTTTTCCAAAGCGTCTTGGTCTTGTGATACAAATATGCGAATTTCCTGTTTCTGCTGGCAAAAATAATTCTTCCAGCATCAAACTTTTATCTACAAAATATGGCTTTTTGACTTCGCTTTCGTACAAAGAATACGGAGCTGCACTATTCAAAAAAATTCCCATTTTCCGCCTCCTCTGTCTTTTATTTATTTTTGTTATCAGTTTACCATGGCAAGCTGTTATTTACAAGAAAAACCGGGGATATTTCCCCGGCTTTCTGTTGCAAAGTTACTGTTCATGGAATACCTATTTCCAAAACTGGAATTACCAAAGTTGCATTATTGCTTTCAAAAGCATCTGAATCATCAGCCAAAATGATATTCTAAAGTTCTTTGCTGCAAAATCAGTTACATTTAAAAATACACTCGTCACAGTTCCTATGAAATCTTTTTCGTTGCCATTATTAACTGGCTCAATTTGATTTGTCTGGTCAGCTTGGTTAGTTTGACTTGGCAGCTTTGCAAGCTCCTCCGTATAAGAGTGTCCACACTTCGTACAGGTATAGATTCTGATTCCTGTGTAAGTTGTAGTCGCTTCTCTTGCTATTTTGCTTTCATAACTATGATCACTAATTTTCGTGCTGCAAGCATCGCAGAGATGATCGTTATTGCTGTCTTCATGACCTAATGCTGGCAGTTCCTTGTAGGTGGTGTACTTGCAGCCGTCGCGCTTACAGATATCATAGGCATCCCAGCCGTTTTCTGTGCAGGTTGCGGCTTTTGCTTCATGATGCTCTAAGTCATGATCTAATGCTGGCAGTTCCACATATGTGGTATAGTTGCAGTGAGAGCAGGTATCATATGCCTCCCAACCGATTTCTGTACAGGTCGGTGCTTTCTTTTCTACCTTTTTAAGGTCATGGCCACTGGCATTTATCTCTACCAGTTTACTGATTTCATGTGTTCCGGCTTCATCTGAAAACAGCTTCGCACAGTTCTTGCACTTCCAGTATGCCTCATATCCGCTTTCTGTACAGCTAGCCTCTTTCTTTTCTGCCTTTTCTAGATTATGGCCGTTTGCATTTATCTCTACTGGGTTACTGATTTCATGTGTTCCGGCTTCATCTGAAAACAGCTTCGCACAGTTTTTGCACTTCCAGTATGCTTCATGTCCAGTTTCTGTACAGCTGGCCTCTTTCTTTTCTACCTTTTCCAGAGCATGGCCGTTTGCATTTATCTCTACTGGGTTACTGATTTCAATTTTTCCGGCTTCATCTGAAAACAGCTTCGCACAGTTTTTGCACTTCCAGTATGCTTCATGTCCAGTTTCTGTACAGCCAGCTTCTTTCTTTTCTACCTTTTCTAGAGCATGGCCGTTTGCATTTATCTCTACTGGGTTACTGATTTCATCTGTTCCGGCTTCATCTGAAAACAGCTTCGCACACTTACTGCACTTCCAGTATGCTTCATATCCAATTCCTGTACAGG